>JAAEOZ010000001.1 GCA_024222685.1 Gammaproteobacteria bacterium
CGACTGCAAGGCTATCACTGTATGCTTGTGATCCGGTATATTTACACCTGCAATACGGGCCATAAAAATAAATACTCCTAGCTAAGCGGAATTTAATCGGGCGCAGATTCTATCTGCCTGCCACCCGAAAAGCAATGATTTCAATAATCCAGTCAAAACTGCTCAATTAACCCTGACGCTGCTTATGGCGAGGGTCTTTGCAGATAATACGAACCGCACCATTACGTCGAATTACCTTACAGTTCTTACACATTTTTTTAACGGAAGCTCTCACTTTCATCTCAAATACCTTAGTCCTGATTGCAGTGCCTAACGGACAGAGCCCGTGCCACCATAACCTTTAAAATTCGATTTCTTCATCAACCCATCGTACTGATGGCTCATCAAATGTGCCTGTACCTGCGACATGAAATCCATAACAACAACAACGATAATCAATAACGATGTACCACCGAAATAAAAGGGTACATTCCAGAATAAAATTAGAAATTCAGGAAGCAGGCACACACTGGTGATATACATCGCACCAACCAGGGTCAGGCGAGACATAACGCCATCTATATAGGTTGCTGTCTGATTGCCCGGCCGAATACCTGGAATGAAGGCACCTGATTTTTTCAGATTATCCGCTGTGTCCTTTGAATTGAACACTAGTGCTGTATAGAAAAAACAGAAGAATATAATAGCGGCCGCATAAAACATGACATAAAGGGGCTGACCGGGTGACAGGGTAGCAGACAAATCCTGCAACCAGCGCATACCTTCAGCCTGACCAAACCAGCTACCCAATGTGGCTGGGAATAAAATAATACTGGAAGCGAATATTGGTGGGATTACACCTGCCATATTCAATTTCAAAGGCAAGTGACTGCTCTGCGCCGCATACATCTTACGACCTTGCTGACGCTTGGCGTAGTTCACGGTAATACGCCGCTGACCGCGCTCGACGAAAACCACAAAGTATGTCACACCGATAACACCGATAAAAAGCCCCAGTATTACCAGAGAATTCAACTCTCCGGTTCTGACCAGTTCAAAGGTATTTCCAATTGCAGAAGGCAACCCGGCGACAATTCCGGCAAATATAAGAATTGAGATACCATTTCCTATGCCACGCTCGGTAATCTGCTCACCCAGCCACATCAAAAACATAGTACCTGTGACCAGTGTAACTGCTGCTGTAAAAATAAATGAAGGCCCAGGATTTATTACCAGCGCAGCGCCACCGCTACCACTTTGACCAGAAAGTGCTACCGCGATACCAACCGACTGGAAAGTCGCCAGCGCAACGGTTCCATAGCGTGTGTACTGTGTTATCTTACGGCGCCCTGATTCGCCTTCCTTCTTCAACTGTTCGAGTGTGGGAATGGCTACAGTCATTAACTGCATGATAATTGACGCAGAAATATAAGGCATGACACCTAGCGCGAAAATAGACATGCGCTCAAGCGCACCACCGGAGAACATATTAAACATACCAAGTATGCCGGTTCTCTGTTGGTCAAAAATTTCTCGCATTACCGTTAAATCTATCCCGGGAACAGGGATAAATGTGCCAATACGAAATACCACCAGCGCGAGTAAAACAAAAACAATACGCTTTCTAAGCTCGGTCAGGCTTCCACCTGAAAGGCTGTTGGCGACCTGTGATGCGGAAGGTTTAACCATATTAAGCTTCTAGTTTCCCACCAGCCGCTTCAATGGCTGCCTTTGCGCCGCGGGTTACTGCGACATCGGTAACAGTCACGGCACGCTTTAATTCACCAGACAGGATAATTTTTGCTTTACGAGTCAGTGCAGGAACCAGATTTGCCTCGACCAGAGATGCGATACTTATGGTTTCCAGCCCCGATTTATCGATTTCACTTAACCGTACTTCTGCAGAATAACGACCCTTGCGCGAAGTAAAACCAAATTTGGGCAAGCGCATCTGAAGTGCCATCTGACCACCTTCAAAGCCGACACGAACACTACCGCCAGAACGAGACTTTTGCCCTTTATGTCCTCGACCACAGGTCTTTCCAAGGCCCGAACCGATGCCACGACCTACTCGTTTATGGGCTTTGTTAGAACCCTTAGCAGGTTTTAATGTATTCAGATACATTATACTTCCTCAACGTTTAGCATGTAGTGAACCTTGTTAATCATGCCTCGGTTCTCAGGGGTATCAATTACTTCAACTGTCTGGTGCATTCTGCGCAAACCAAGGCCTGCAACACAGGCTTTATGCGATGCGAGTCGACCGTTTTTGCTACGAGTCAAAGTAACACTTAATTTTTTAGGAGATTTCTTAGCAGCGGCCATAGCTATTAACCTGCGATTTCTTCAACTGTTTTGCCACGTTTTGTAGCAATATCCTGAGGGGATTTCATGTCCTGTAATCCTCTGATTGTCGCCCTGACCAGATTAATCGGATTACGCGAACCATTACATTTAGCCAGTACATTATGAACGCCTACCGCTTCAAATACCGCACGCATGGCACCACCGGCGATTACACCCGTACCTTCCGAAGCCGGTTGCATATATACTTTTGCGGCACCATGACGAGCATTTAGCGGGTATTGTAAAGTGCCGTTTGTAATGGAAACATTAATCAGGTTTGAACGTGCTTTTTCCATTGCTTTTTGAATTGCCAAAGGCACTTCTCGAGCTTTTCCGTAACCAAAACCAACCTTACCATTGCCGTCGCCGACCACCGTCAATGCAGTGAATCCAAATTGACGACCACCTTTGACCACTTTAGCAACGCGATTAACCGCGACCAGCTTTTCGATCAGATCATCACCAGCATTCGAATTTCTAGGATCTGCCATTCGTGTCTCCTGCCAGCGGCAAGCTTAAAATTTTAAACCGTGTTCACGTGCTGAATCGGCTAACGCCTTAATTCGACCGTGATACTTATAACCTGAACGATCAAAAGCAACTGTTTCGATACCTGCTGCTTTGGCTTTTTCTGCAATAGCTTTGCCAACTGCTGCGGCAGCATCCACGTTACCGGAATATTTGATCTGAGCCTTAACATCAGCACCAAGCGTTGAAGCTGTTGCAACCACATTACCAGATTCGCTCGAAAATACCTGAGCATAGGTGTGACGCGGAGTTCGATGTACGCACAAACGATTGACACCAAGTTCTGCAATTTTTGCACGTGTACGCCTGGAACGTCGAATTCGGGATGATTTTTTATCCATGATTAACCTATTTTTTCTTCGCTTCTTTTCTGATGATTTGTTCATCAGCATATTTAACGCCTTTGCCTTTATATGGCTCAGGTGGTCGGAAAGCTCGAATTTCTGCACATACCTGGCCGACTCTCTGCTTGTCACAACCCTTAACAACTATTTCGGTTGCTGCCGGTGTTTCAATTTCGATACCCTCCGGTACTTCAAAATCGATCGGGTGAGAAAATCCGAGGGACAGACTCAACTTACGCCCCTGTGCCTGTGCGCGATAACCGACACCGATCAGTTGCAGCTTCTTTTCAAAGCCTGTTGAAACGCCGGTAATAATATTATCAACTATAGAACGGATTGTACCGGCGAGTGCCATTGACGATTTACGTGAATCTCGAGCTGCAAAATTCAGAACATTATCTTCCTGATTAACTTCTACATCTTCATGCAAGGTAACGGTTAGAGTTCCCCTGGATCCTTTAGCGGTCATCTGACGACCATTAAAGTTAAGTTCGACCCCTTTTGGGATTTCAACAGGCTTTTTCGCTATTCTAGACATTTTACTTACCTATACCACCTGACAAATAACTTCGCCACCGTGACCGGCGGCACGTGCCTGTCGATCCGTCATCATTCCTTTAGAAGTAGAAATAATGGCAATACCAAGACCACCATTGATCGATGGCAAATCATCTTTTGACTTAAATATACGCAGGCCAGGTCGACTTATACGCTTAATCATATCTATTACCGGTTTTCCCTGATAATACTTAAGCTCGATAGTCAGCTTTTTAATTGCATCACCGGATACAGAATAATCGCCAATATAGCCCTCATCTTTCAACACCTGGGCAATATTGATCTTTTGTGATGAAGAAGGCATAACCACGTTCACTTTATTAGCCTTTTGTGCATTACGAACACGTGTCAGCATGTCAGAAATAGGATCTTGTAAGCTCATAATTTTTTCTCTTACCAGCTGGCCAGAACCAGACCAGGAATATCGCCACGCATGGCCGCTTCACGGACTTTGTTACGGCACAGACCAAACTTGCGATATACACCATGTGGCCTTCCCGTGACACGACATCGATTATGCTTACGAGATGCAGAGGAATCTCTCGGCAACCTTTGCAGCTGGTCTACCGCTGCCATCTTTTCTTCAAAGCTAGTAGTCGTGCTCTTGATAATCGCCTTTAGCGCCTGTCTCTTTTCGGCATAACGAGCGACGAGTTTTGCACGCTTTATTTCACGCTGAATCATGGAGTTTTTAGCCATAACTTAAGTCCTCGTCTAATTCTTAAATGGGAATTGAAAGGCTGCCAACAGGGCTCTGCCTTCTTCCTGAGTTCGTGCTGTGGTAGTGAAGGAAATATTCAAGCCACGCAATTTGTCGATCTTGTCATAATCAATTTCCGGGAAAGCGATCTGTTCAGTAATCCCCATATTGTAATTACCCTGGCCATCGAATCCTTTGGGACTCAGTCCACGGAAATCACGAATACGCGGTATCGCAAAATTCACCAGACGATCCAGGAATTCGTACATTTTGTCTCGGCGCAACGTCACCTTGCATCCAATCGGCATACCCTCACGGATTTTAAAACCAGCGATGGCTTTCTTGGCCAGTGTGACCACAGGCTTCTGACCTGCTATCAATGAAAGATCGTTAACTGCTGCATCTACAATTTTCTTATCCTGCGAGGCTTCACCTATACCCATATTTAGGGTAATTTTGGTTAGCCGAGGAATTTCCATAGTCGACTTGTACGAGAACTGTTCCTGTAGCACTTTTGCTACATTATCCCGAAAATGTTGTTCTAATCTGGTCATCTCAAATACCTTAGATATCGATCACTTCACCATTCGATTTGAAAAATCGAACTTTACGGTTGTCTTCCAGCGTTTTAAAACCAACGCGATCACCCTTTTGTGTGTGGGGATTGAAAATCATCACGTTTGAAATCTGAATAGGCGCTTCCTTATCGATAATGCCGCCATTCTCTCCGGTGCGCGGGTTTCCCTTAACATGCTTTTTCACCATGTTAACGTTCTCGACAAGTAAACGTTCACTATCGAGTCGCTTCAGTACATTACCGCGCTGGCCTTTACTGCGGCCCGCGATTACGATGACTTCGTCACCCTGTTTAATCTTTTGCATAATCCTGATTTCCGAAACTAGAGTACTTCAGGTGCCAGTGAGATTATTTTCATAAATTGCTCACCGCGTAATTCACGAGTTACCGGCCCAAAAATACGGGTACCGATAGGCTGCAGATTGTTATTCAGAATAACCGCAGCATTGCCATCGAACTTTATCAAAGATCCATCGGGTCGACGTACGCCATTCGCAGTTCGAACAACAACCGCATTATAGACTTCACCTTTCTTGACCTTGCCTCGTGGAATCGCATCCTTGATGCTAACTTTGATAATATCGCCAATTGCAGCATAGCGACGCTTGGAACCGCCCAGAACTTTGATGCACTGCATTTTACGCGCACCGCTGTTATCTGCCGCATTCAATACTGTTTGCATTTGAATCATGACTGTATTCCCGCTCCGCCCTAATTGGCCTTTTCTACAACTTTAACCAACGTCCATGATTTGGTCTTGGACATTGGGCGACATTCAGAAATCTGGACTGTATCCCCTATTCCACATTCATTATTTTCATCATGAATGTGCAGCTTGGTTGATTTTTTGACGAATTTTCCGTAAATCGGGTGTTTAACCTTTCTCTCGATTAAGACTGTGGCCGATTTATTCATCTTGTCACTGACAACTGAACCAGTCTGGATTCGAAGTACTTTCTCTCCGCTCATGATTGCTCACCCTTTCGATTAGCGTTCATCACTGTTTTAACTCGAGCGATATTCCGACGTACTTTAGTAAACTGATCCGAACGCACAGCATCGGGATTAATTCCACGCTGCATGCGCAGGTTAAACTGTTCACGTAACAGCGCGGTCAATTCGTCACGCAGTTCCTGTTTCGATTTGGAACGTAATTCAGATGTCTTCATCCCATTACCTGCCTGGATACAAATGTAGTTTTAAACGGTAACTTGGCAGCCGCCAGACGAAACGCTTCGCGAGCGATAGTCTCGGTGACGCCCTCCATTTCATAAAGCACGCGACCAGGTTGAATCTTACAAACCCAATACTCGACATTACCCTTACCTTTACCCATACGTACTTCGAGGGGCTTTTTCGATACAGGCACATCCGGGAAAACACGAATCCAGATTTTACCGCCACGCTTAATGTGGCGAGTCATAGCTCGGCGAGCGGCTTCGATCTGGCGCGCGGTAATTCGACCACGCTCTACAGCCCTAAGGCCGTACTCGCCAAAACTCACTTTCCCACCAGCTGTCGCCAGGCCACGATTTCGACCTTTAAACTGCTTTCTGAATTTCGTTCTTTTAGGCTGTAACATATCTCTATCTCTTACTAGGCCGTCTGTCCTGCTTTGCTACTGTGTTTGGTTTCGAGATCAAACACTTCGCCTTTATAAATCCACACTTTGACACCGAGGATGCCATAGGTTGTCAGGGCTTCAGCAAAACCATAATCAACATCGGCTCGCAGGGTATGCAAAGGAACTCGACCCTCTCGATACCATTCGTTACGGGCAATTTCAGCACCGTTCAAACGACCCGATACATTAATTTTGATACCTTCTGCACCGATGCGCATCGCATTGGTTACCGACCGACGCATAGCGCGACGAAACATAACGCGTCTTTCCAGTTGTGAAGCAATACCTTCGGCTACCAGTTGCGCATCTAGCTCAGGCTTACGAATTTCTTCGATATTAATTTTAACGTTATTAATATGGACTGAAACCAGCGCTGCCACTTCGATCCGAAGCTTCTCAATATCCTCACCCTTCTTCCCGATGATAATTCCAGGGCGGGCGGTATGAATCGTTACCGCTACAGATTTGGCTGGACGTGAAATCTGAATACGGCTAACCGCAGCCTGCAATAGTTTCTTTCTAAGAAACTCACGTATTTTCAGATCTTCATCAAGAAAATCAGCAAACTGTGCCGTATCGGCATACCACTTGGAAGTCCAGTCGGTAGCAATACCGAGGCGGAAACCCGTTGGATGAACTTTTTGTCCCATCTGTGCCTCTTTAACTATCCGCGACAGTCACGGTAATGTGACTAGTGCGTTTTAAAATTCGGTTACCGCGCCCTTTGGCACGTGCGCGCATTCGCTTCATGCTAGGACCCTGATCGACAAATACTGAGGAAACCTTCAACTCATCAATATCCGCGCCATCATTATGTTCCGCATTAGCAATAGCTGATTCGAGCACTTTACGCACTAACACAGCCGCCTTTTTGTTACTAAAATTCAACAGAGTTAATGCCTTCTCGACTGGCATTCCTCTAACCTGATCAGCGACCAGTCGGCACTTCTGTGCCGAAATTCGCGCATGTCGATGTTTTGCACTGGTTTGCATAACTCTTACCTTTTCTTCGCTTTCTTATCGACGATATGGCCGCGATAGGTGCGCGTCAGTGAGAATTCACCTAATTTATGCCCGACCATATTTTCGTTGATTAACACTGGTACATGTTGGCGGCCATTATGAATTGCAATGGTTAGCCCAACCATTTCAGGAATAACCATCGAACGACGTGACCAGGTTTTGATCGGGCGCTTGTTATTCGTCTCAACCGCGTCCTGTACCTTTTTAAACAGGTGTTGATCAATAAATGGGCCTTTACGTAATGAGCGTGGCATGAATAATTACCTCTTATTCCGACGACGCACAATTAACTTATCGGTGCGTTTGTTAGAACGTGTTTTAAATCCTTTGGCTGGTGTACCCCAGGGCGAAACCGGATGTCGGCCACCGGAAGTACGACCTTCACCACCACCGTGCGGATGATCGACAGGATTCATGGCCACGCCACGAACAGTCGGTCGAATACCACGCCAACGAGAAGCTCCCGCCTTACCCAGGGAACGCAGGCTGTGCTCACCATTACCGACTTCACCGATAACTGCACGACAATCAGATAATACTTTACGCATCTCTCCAGAGCGCAAACGGATCGTGGCATAACCACCATCGCGTGCAACATACTGCGCCGAAGTACCGGCGGAGCGAGCTATCTGGGCACCTTTACCGGGCTTCAATTCGATACAGTGAACTACCGAACCAACCGGAATATTTCGCAACGGTAAACAATTACCAGTTTTAATTCCGGCATCATCTCCAGATCGAATCTGGGCACCTTCAGATATTCCTTTAGGTGCAATAATATAACGACGTTCACCGTCAGCGTATTTCAGCAATGCAATATGTGCACTGCGGTTTGGATCATATTCAACACGCTCGACTATGGCATTGATACCATCCTTGTTGCGCTTGAAATCAATCACACGATAGCGCTGTTTGTGACCACCACCCATGTGACGAGTGGTAATGCGACCTGCATTATTTCGACCGCCGGATTTCGATTTCTTTTCCAGTAATCCGGTAAAAGGTTTACCTTTGTATAAACCCGGCGTTTTTACAGAGACGACAAAACGTCGACCTGGTGATGTAGGTTTAGCTTTAATCAGTGCCATGATTTATGCGCCTATCGCTGCAAGATCAATTTCGTGACCTTGTTGAAGTGATACATATGCTTTTTTCCAGTCTTTACGACAACCACGACGCATGCCCATACGCTTGGTTTTACCATTAACGTTGACTGTACGAACATTCGCAACTTTGACATCGAACAATTGCTCGACTGCTGCTTTTATTTCATTTTTCTTTGCATTGGTTGCAACCTGAAAGACCGCCTGATTTGCGGAATCACCTAATGTTGCAGACTTCTCTGAAATATGTGGAGAAAGCAAAATTTGAAAAATTCTTTCATCATTCATGACAAACGCTCCTCGAGTTTTTTCAGTGCAGCCTCTTCAATGACTACAAATTCCTGCTTAACCAGGCTGACAGGGTCGGCAATAGCGACATCCATAACCAGGATATTGGGGATATTCCGTGCTGCCAGGTAAACGTTTGAATCAAGACCATCTGTCAGAATCAAAGCATCTTTTACACCCAGCTCATCGAGTCTGGCTTTCATTACCCTGGTTTTTGGCTCTGTTACTGCCAGGGACTCGATCACCAGCATTCGCTCCCGACGGATCAACTCCGAAATCAGGCTACGCATACCGACACGATACATCTTCTTATTCAGCTTTTTGCTGTGATCAGCCGGAGTAGCCGCGAAAGTAACACCACCCGAACGCCACAATGGGCTACGAATAGTGCCAGCTCGTGCCCGACCAGTTCCTTTCTGTCTCCAGGGTTTGGCGCCGCCACCGCTTGCAGCGGCGCGATTTTTTTGAGCTCGGGTTCCAGCACGTGCCGCACTCATATAAGAAACGACCAGTTGATGCACCAGCGCCTCATTGAAACCGGCATTAAAAGCATCATCAGAAACCGATACTTTCTTCTTGGTATTATGAATAGTTATATCCATCTTGAAATTCTCTGATTGTTTCGGCCTTTATTGCTTAACCGCAGGACGAATAATGACATCGCCACTTTTCGACCCAGGTACCGCACCTTTAATCAACAGTAGATTACGTTCGGCATCGATTCGAACGATTTCGAGATTTTGTGTACTGCAATTAGCAGAACCCATATGACCCGACATTTTCTTACCTTTAAACACGCGCCCAGGCGTCTGATTCTGACCGATGGAACCATTTGATCGATGCGAAATCGAGTTACCATGCGTTGCATCCTGCATACTAAAGTTATGACGTTTAACACCACCCTGGAATCCTTTGCCTTTACTAACCCCCGATACATCTACGACTTGCCCCTGTTCGAACAAATCAACCTTTATCTCGCTACCTAGCTCTATACCTTCGATCGAATCAACACGAAATTCCCAGCAACCACGACCAGCTTCAACACCCGCCTTACGATAATGACCGGCCATAGGTTTTGTTACCCGGCTTGCACGGCGCGACCCCGTAACAACCTGTACGGCGACATAACCATCAATTTCGACAGTTTTTATCTGCGAAACGCGATTGGGCTCTACTTCGATAACTGTTACTGGCGTTGACACACCGTCATCGGAAAAAACCCGGGTCATACCGACCTTACGTCCTACCAAACCGAGAGACATTAGTTAAACCTCAAATTAATAAATTTTGCTGTCGCATCTGATTAATTCGTCCACGAATTTTCAAATGACGAAAAATACAAGCTTTCTATATTTCTCTTTGGTTTTCAAAGACTTGATCGCCCTTTAGACCGACTGTAAATCCTTTTACAGCAATTAGCAGCCTGTTAACAAAACACTCATTAACTACCTGCTTTCGAACAAGCGGCCTGATACAGAAAACCCGTATCAGGCCGCGAGGGCGCGCACTATAACAGAATAGTTCTGATTAGTTAAGCTTAATTTGCACGTCAACGCCTGCAGCCAGATCCAGCTTCATCAAGGCATCAACAGTCTTATCAGTCGGATCAACAATATCCATTAAGCGCTTATGTGTTCTAATCTCATACTGATCACGGGCGTCCTTATTAACATGCGGTGAAATCAGTATAGTGAAACGCTCTTTACGGGTAGGTAAAGGAATAGGTCCTTTTACACGAGCACCTGTACGTTTCGCAGTTTCCACGATCTCAGCAGCAGAACGATCGATAAGACGATGGTCAAATGCTTTCAGACGTATTCGGATATTTTGATTAGTTGCCATGCCAGTTTACTCAACAAGTGTTTACTCAATAATTTTAGAGACGACGCCAGCACCCACGGTACGGCCGCCTTCACGGATTGCAAAACGCAGTCCATCGTCCATCGCAATCGGTGCGATAAGCGTAACTTCCATCTTCACATTATCACCCGGCATAACCATTTCTACA
>JAAEOZ010000002.1 GCA_024222685.1 Gammaproteobacteria bacterium
AAAGCTGTCATTATTGATCTCCGGATACGCCGTGGACCGGTGCATCACCGGGTTCGAGTGCGTGTATGACATAGTCTTTATCTGTGGCTAAAAAATCTGGTCAGGTTGAGTCTGACCGGGTATTTCGAAGTGTTATCAATCCTGTTTAAAATGCCATCGAAATCGCAACCATGCCCACGCTACTTAATACGATGGTATAAGGCAATGCCATAAACATCATCTTGCCATAAGACAGGCGAATCAATGGCGCCAGTGCTGAGGTCAACAGAAACAGAAAAGCTGCCTGTCCGTTCGGTGTCGCGACACTGGGCAGGTTGGTCCCGGTATTAATCGCAACAGCGAGTACGTCGAATTGAGCCCGGTCTATAGTGCCGTCCTTAAGCGCCTGTGCGACCTCATTAATATAAACTGTGGCAACAAATACATTGTCGCTGATCATCGATAAAACGCCATTGGCAATGAAGAACATCAGAGGCTGAATATCTCTATCCATGGCCAACACGGCATTGATAACCGGTGAGAACAGATGCTGGTCGTGAATAACCGCAACGACTGCAAAAAACACGACTAACAATGCGGTAAAGGGTAGTGCCTCTTCAAACGAGTGACCTATTTGATGCTCTTCGACGATACCGTTAAAGGCTGTTAGCAATACGATGACCATTAGTCCTACCAGGCCTACCGATGCAACGTGGAACGCCAGCGACAGGATTAGAATTATGCCAACCAGGGCCTGAACCACCAGTGCGGCATTAGTTTTAGCGTTTCGTTTCTTGTCCTGCTCTTCGCTATATTCGGCCAGTACCGTTGCCACCGCATTAGGCAGTGTTGCACCATAACCAAACCATTTTAGCTTTTCGAGCAAAACGCAGGTTATCAGGCCAAATACCAGGACTGGCATAGTGACGGGTGCCATGCGTAGGAAAAATTCTATAAAATGCCAACCCGCCCGCTCGGCAATGAGTAGATTCTGCGGTTCACCAACCAGTGTACAAACACCCCCGAGAGCAGTACCGACGGCGCCGTGCATGATCAGGCTGCGCAGAAAAGATCGGAACTGTTCTAGCTCCTGGCGACTGAATTCGTGAACTTCGCCATCATGGCTATGATCGTGGTCATCATGAAAGCTTTTACCTGAAGCGACCTTGTGATACACCGAATAAAAACCAACCGCCACCGATATCAATACCGCAGTAACGGTTAATGCATCAAGGAATGCGCTAAGGAAAGCCGCAGTGATACTAAACAGAAACGATAAAACTGCCTTGGACTTGATTGTCAAAAGTATTTTAGTGAAAGTAAATAATAAAAGGTCGCGCATAAAATAAATGCCGGCAACCATAAACATTAATAACAGGATAACTTCAAAATTGGCGATTGTTTCGTTATATACGGCTTCGGGTGAGGTCATACCTATGACTACTGCTTCAAGTGCGAGCAATCCACCTGGCTGTAACGGATAGCATTTAAGCGCCATTGCCAGTGTTAATATAAACTCGAGGATAAGTAGCCAACCAGCAATGAAAGGGTTTATGTAAAAAATAACAGGATTGATAATCAGGAACGCAATGATTAACTGTTTGTACCAGGTAGCGGAATGACCGAGAAAGTTGTTAAGAAGCCCGTTACTGATTTTATCTGTCATGGTGCAAATTGGTGTGCGATAAGTTCATGTTGATTATAGTGACAATATTATTTTGTGCCGGCAATTGTTTTTGTGGCCGCTTATGTCATTAGTGTAGTGAATAGGATTGTAACATATATTTCTTCTTTCCTGTGCCTGGTAACTGGATAAGCATGGCCCGGCAGGAGCTGAATACGATTATCTATGTACGGCGAATTCGTAACTACGAAAATATTCTGCGTGCCCAACTGGCAAAAACCAAAGGTGTTCATGCTGGCTGAATTAGATGCAGGATTATTTTTTCAACCAGCTACCAGTTGCTAACAATAAACTCAGTAACATCAGGCATATCGACGCCACCATTAATACTTCCGCCATTGAAATTTGCATCAGTATATACGGCGTATAACCGCAGGAAGTTTTGACTTCAAACAGTACTGGAAACCATCTGTCCAGTGCAAACCACTCCGGTAAGCCCGATTCCATACTGCAGTCACTGAAAATCCAGCCTCGCTCAACTGCGAGCACCTGCCAGCTTCTTTCGGTAAGACCGATAGCCAGCAAAACCGTGAAAATATGCAATATCCGGGTTAGTAAAAGTCCAGGTCTTACCAATAGCGCAAGAATCGAAATCAGGATAATTCCGACGACCCAGATTCGAATATGTATGCAAAGTACGCAGGGCCATTCGTCGAGCGCGTATTGATGGTACAAAGCGACCACCTCAAACGACAAACCTGAAACCAGTAGAAATGCCCAGTACCATTTACTCAGGCTAAGTTTATTTAGTAGTTTTTTCATAGTGACTATATAGACAACTGATTTTCGACAAGTTTCACCCAGTAACTTGCCCCTTTATTTAAAATTCGATCATTGAAATCATAACCAGGGTTATGAAGTGCGCAACCACCGCCGGCATCACCGCCGTTGCCGAGCAAAGCATAACAGCCCGGTTTGACTCGTAGCATGTTAGCAAAATCTTCAGAAATGGTGTACGCATCGCAGCTACCGTCGACGTTTTCAGCTCCGAAAGCATCGATCGCAGCCCGAATGGCGTGCTGAGTTTCCTGTTTGCTGTTGATTGTCGAAGGGAAAGTGGTTTCAAATTTGAACTCGTAACTGGCGCCGGCGGAAGAGCAGACCCCGGATACGATTCGCTCCATCGAAGATCTGATTTTCTGTAAAGCCTCATCAGTAAAGCAGCGACAGTCACCTTTCAGGGTCACAGTGCCCGGTATTACATTGATGGTGCCATCGGTAACAAATTCGGTAACCGATACAACCGCCGATTCATGCAGAGCACTAAGATTGCGCGATACAATAGATTGTAATGCCAGCACAATTTGTGATCCGACCAGCATCGCATCAACACCCATATGCGGCAAAGCGGCATGGCCGCCTCTACCTGTTACACGAATCTCGAAACCGCTTTCACTAGCCATAATCGA
>JAAEOZ010000003.1 GCA_024222685.1 Gammaproteobacteria bacterium
TTCAGATATGAGTTACCGTGATCAAAGATGCCAATTGTAAAACTACCTGGAACATGACAAACGTCACAGTCCTCTGTAGTAGGCAAGTGTCTGTCGGAAGGTTTACCGATAATACTTGTCCCATCATGACAGCTATCGCAGCGAACACTGGTTACCACGCTAGTGCTGTGGTCGACAAATGGGCTTGCGAAAGAATTAGTACTATGACAGGCGCCACAGTCCTCGGATGTCGACAAATGACTATACGGCTTACTTTTCCCTATCACATCGTTGTGGCAGAAAGAACAACTAAACTGATCCAGATAAGTCGACGTATGATCGAAAACACCGGTTAAAAATGTCGAAGGTGTATGACAAAAACCACAGTCCTCCGTTGTCGGCAAATGGCCAGTCGAGGGCTTACCCAGGGCTGAAATATTATTGTGACAGCTATCACATCTCTGAGTAGTAGTTGAAGGATTATTATGGTCGACACTGCCACCAACAAAACTTTGACTACTATGACAGGCACCACAATCTAGTACAGTTGGAACATGACTAACAGGTTTACCAGCGCCAATGATATCGTTATGACAATCACCGCAGGAATTTTGCGAAAGATAAGTCTCAGCATGCATAAAAATACCGGTAGAAAAAGACCCCGGAGTATGACAACTAACGCAATCTTCCATAGTTGGCAGATGTCCAGTAGTCGGTTTACCTAAAGCACTAACTCCGTGACAGGAATCACAACGAACCGAAGTAACTGCTGTCGATGAATGATCTACAAAGGCACCTGGAAAATCCAATGTATTATGACAAACACTACAATCCTGTACAGTAGCAACATGCCCTTCAGGCTTGCCTGTTGCAAAGCCAGCACCATGACAGGCACTGCAGTTTTCAGTGATTCCCGAATGATCGAAACTGCCCGGTAGAAATCCGCTGGTCTGGTGACAGACGTTACAA
>JAAEOZ010000004.1 GCA_024222685.1 Gammaproteobacteria bacterium
ACGACAGTTGCACTGCAATTGGGCTAACCCAAAGCAGTGGTCAAATCACGCTGGAAAATACCTCTATCGGCAATGACGAGCAGGACATCACAGGCTTACTGTCGGGCATTGCAGGCAGAGGCACCCTCACAAATGGCGAAAGCGCAAATGGTGTTATTGCGGTAGGCCCGGCTATGTCCAACGGTGTAGCCGTTCGCGGTTCAGTGCGCATAAGACTGGACCCGACTGCTCCAGGGGCTAATTGGGCGAATCACCTGAATATAGACTGGGACGGCGATGGCGATATTGATGCAGATGACAGTCCGTCGGCAGACTTATTCTTCGGCATCTACCGTGGCAACGACCGTACAATTCATATGCGCGAAGGCTTTTAATCCGGAAGTTTCGCGCTTACTCCTACGTATTTTCTCTTTCTGAGCAAGCTTCAATCGAAGAAATGAGAGCAAAGTACACTCAAAATGAACAAATATCGTCCTTTCATGGTCAACAACGCTTAAGATATTTTTTCTTTAATGGGGGCAGTTTACTTGCTCAAAATAGCCCCCATTGTTAAAGTGTGCGCAACGTTATCAGTTTACGTCTGACCGCCGTCTTCCCGCACCTTACGGTGTTAAT
>JAAEOZ010000005.1 GCA_024222685.1 Gammaproteobacteria bacterium
GAAGTTAAAGCAGGATCCGAGTAAAATCATGTATGCCTGGTTGGGCTGTACCCAGGGTTATACACGACAGAAATGAGTAAATACTGAAAATCAAATGCAAATTACCCTGGAGCTGTTCGCCTCCCTGATGGCGTTTCTACCGCCGGACTCAAGTATGCACGCCACGGAACTGGAGGTGGCTGACGATTTTACACTCAACAACCTGATTGACCAGATGAAAATCCCGCAGGAACAGGCGCACATCGTTCTGGTGAATGGCAGGTTCAAGTGTGGTGCCGATCGTGACGAACCAGATTTTCGGACAGGTGACAAGGTTTCAATTTGGCCCCAGTGCTAGTACTCTTCTACCACTACACAGGGATGCGTGGTTAAGCCATACTGAGAAACATAATATAGACAGATTGGATTAAAAACCCGAGAATCGAATGAAAATTACTCTGGAATTATTTGCCTCGCTGATGCCATTGCTGCCGCCGGGCTCGAGTATGCACGCAGCGCAACTGGAGGTGGATGAGAATTTTACGCTCAACAACCTGATCGACCAGATGAAAATCCTGCCTGAACAGGCACATCTCGTTTTAGTGAATGGTATTTACAAGGGTGGTGTAGAGCGTGACGAGCCTTGTTTGCGAACTGGCGACAAGGTTTCGATCTGGCCCCCGGTCGCAGGAGGATGAGCGGGCTTGTACCGTCGATATCTACTTAGTGACCAGAAATAAAGTTACCAGCGACGAGTTCACGCGTGACATGGGTTACAGTGAAAAGGACTTTTATCGAACCCTGCCAGCGGCAATCGGAGAGTATCGGTACACGAAAAACAGACCGATTGTCACCATCACTCATCCCGATGAGAGCCATGTTTTGACACTCAACGTGGTGCCGCTGCCGGATCGGGTATTAGGTCATATCAGGATAGAGCGAGTTGAAGTCAACTTTCGCTTCAGAGATTTTTCTACCGATGAGCGAGACCGCTTCATGGCCTGCTTTGATCTCAGATTTCAACGTGGCGGAGGTTAAACCATATGGACGAGCAGCAAAAGGATCGCTTTAGCCGTCAAATTCGCCTAAGCCAGATCGGTGAACAGGGTCAACAAAAGCTACTCGATGCCACGGCACTAATCATCGGCATGGGAGGCCTCGGATCACCGGCTGCAATGTATCTGGCCGCGGGTGGTGTCGGCAAGCTGGTAATTGTCGATTATGACATCGTCGAAGCTTCCAACCTGCAACGCCAGATCATCCATCTCGATACGTCAATCGGAGACAACAAAGTTGATTCTGCAAAGCAAAGCATCAATGCACTCAATCCGGGTTGCGAAGTCGAAACC
The DNA here is from genome assembly GCA_024222685.1 of Gammaproteobacteria bacterium. Taxonomy (GTDB): domain Bacteria; phylum Pseudomonadota; class Gammaproteobacteria. Next base: position 1,329 of record JAAEOZ010000005.1, read on the forward strand.
ATTAATTATCAGGTCGATGGCGATGAACTCAAAGCACTGATAAATCGTGTCGATATCGTACTCGATTGTTGCGATAACTTCCCGACACGCTTCGAAGTTAATCGTTATTGTGTCGAAACTGAAACCCCACTGGTATCCGGTGCCGCGATTCGCATGGAAGGCCAGCTCATGAATTATCAGCCCGGTTTAAACGGGCCCTGTTACCAATGCCTGTATAGTGAGGTCTATGAAAATGCAGAAAGCTGTGAGCTGGAAGGCGTACTCGCGCCGGTCGTCGGTGTTATCGGCACCATGCAGGCTTTGCAGGCAATGATGATACTGACTGATCTGGGTGAAACACTGGTAGGTAAATTACTGTTATTCGATGCAGCGGCGATGGAGTGGAATCAGGTAAATTTGCCTAAGAGCCCGATTTGTCCGGTTTGCTCAGATATTAACTAAGCTGGAAGAAGGAGGAGAAACAAAAATGCGTAAAAAGTTTCCACAACAAAAAGCTGGTGTTACTTACCTGTCAGAGGGTGGTACCGAAACCGAAATCATGTTCCGGTACGGTCACGAGCTACCCCATTTCGCCATGTTTACCCTTCTGGAAAACCCAAAAGCGGTTAAGGATATGAACCACATGTTCCAGCAGTACCTTGACACCGTGGCAGAGAACGAATGCAACGCCTTGATGAGCGGTCTTGATTACCGGGCGAGCTCCGACTGGGGGAAACTGCTGGGTTACTCCGCAGAAGGATTAAAGGAAATGCAGATTCGCTGCATCGAGTATTTGCGTGATTTGGCAAAACCCTATCAGGATCAGATTTCCGATATTCTGTTTACAGGAATAGTAGGCCCTCGGGGTGACGCTTACGAAATCAATCGGGAAATTACAGCAGATGA
>JAAEOZ010000006.1 GCA_024222685.1 Gammaproteobacteria bacterium
AGCAGGTCGTTGTGCGAAAACACAATGTCGACAGGCCCGACGGCTTTCTCAAGCACTTCGGCACTGGTTACCAGATCAGATAGTCGCTGTTGATGCCGACTACCTCCATTGTTTAACAAATAATGGTAATGTCGTAAAACCTGAAACACCCAGAACATGACCGGGACTTCATGAAAATGCTGTGGCATCTGATGATGGAAGTGATGTAGCAGTTTGACAATACGTAACAGGTTTTCATCGATACGCACGTCGGCTTCCTGATAAACCCTGCCTTCGATGAAGCGCACTACCAGAATACCGGGTTGGTGATATACCAGTTCAGGAGAAACGCCTATTTCGAACGCTGCCCGGGTGCTGGCGGTTTCGTTACGGCGCGATATTAAATGCACGGGATCATCGCTGCCGATACGCACCACAAAGGTGTTTTCTCTATCGGTGACTTTGAAATTATGATTTGTCATGCCACCGCTGAGTGGCTCAATCTCTACTGAAGATTTCCAGCAGGGCAATTGCGTGATCTTCGAATGCATTTCATTGTTCATTGAGGAA
>JAAEOZ010000007.1 GCA_024222685.1 Gammaproteobacteria bacterium
AACATTGTAGGGCGGTTGAACATTCAGGGCACCGGGCTTGGCGCCTCGTATGGTGATACTATCAGAGCCGTTGAGTCCGTCATTTTCAGTACCCTCGATAAGCCCGTCTCCAATCCAGTCGTAGGATGCGCTATAGCCAACTCCAGCCGGGTCCAGATTATTAACGATATTATCGGTATCATCCGGGTCAAAAATAGCGCAACCGAAAAAGCCGGCCATGCGTAGATCGACTGCCAGGGTATCCAGTGCAAAGCGTCCGTTTTCCTGAATGCGGGAAATCGAACTGGTAAATTTATACGAAGTCTTGTTACCGAGATAAACCTGGATGATGCCGCCAAGTAAGAATAGACTGATGACCATCGCGACCATCACTTCTACCAGTGAAATACCAATTTGATGTTTTGAAATTTTCATCGATTAAGAGTCACCGAATAACAGGTTAAATCGTTACTTCCCCCACCGCAGGCAATACCAGATGCACCGGTACCGTCATCATCCCACATCACACGAATCAATAATTCATCGGGCACACCCGCCGTTTGAGTAATGGTTCCTCGTCCACCGGGCAGGTTTTGCACGGCTGTTGCCCAGTCCTGTTGATCGGCAACAACCAGCGCGGCCGCGGTACAGGCACCTGTAGTGCAGTCCTGGCTGTATGTGCTATTGGTATCTGTGCCTACATAACTACCGAATTGAGCCATATTTGCGCGAATTCGATCGGCAATGTTGTAACCGATCCAGACCGCCTGGCTATGATGCAGCGCGCTATTATTCTGTTGCATCGAGGTGACCTGCAATGCGGCGATGCCGAGTAAACCGACCGAAATCACCAGTAATGCCACCATTGACTCGATTAATGAAAGGCCTAATTGCTTTTTATTCAGTTTTAGCATGTTGGACTCTCCGAAGCGATATTCTTCCTGACCCGACCAGTGTTAGAAATAACAATCATTTTGCCATAGGCAGTACTACGATCATCACAAAGTGAAAAGCTACCATTGCTAATAGCATAGCCCCTGTCGTCATAGAGAAAATTAGTCCCGATTGTGCTGGTTAGTGTGTTATTTCCAGATAAAGCCTGATTAACACGCAATATAGTATCTGTGCTGGCATTGTAACTGTCGCTGTTATCGCTATCGACATAAACAAGCCAGCCGTCTTTCCAGTCTCCGCCAGTGCATGTGGTCTGGTTGCTACTCGCACAAAGGCCAACCTGCTGGGCGCGCAACACGGCTTCACTGCGTGCGTAAGCAAGATGGGCCACCAGTGTGTTTATCTGGGTCGACAGCCGGTCATTTTTAACAAAATTCTGAAACGAGGGAGCGGCAAACGCCATAAGGATTGCGACGATGCCGAGCACAATCATTAATTCTATAAGTGTAAAGCCGGAATGTTTCTTCATGCTGATATCCTAGTTAAATAAAAAGATATTACCTGCGAAAGAAGATAGGATATAAAAAAGTACCGATAAACGGTAATTGTTAATGATAAAGCGTTAATATTTAACGTTTTAATCGATCTCTGAGTATCAATTTCTATCATAGTAACATGACTGATTATAAACATGAAAATCGTGCCATACGGAGTTTTGTAAGACGCTCCGGGCGATTGACTCCGGGCCAGAAAAGTGCATTTTCAAATTACTGGGATCAATATGGAATAGATTACCGTAAACAGAAAATAGAAATATCGGAGTTAAAAGCCGGTTGTTCTGAATTCAAATTAGAAATCGGTATCGGAAATGGTGACGCTTTAATCGATATGGCGGAAAAGGATCCAGCGAGTTTTTACATCGGTATTGAGGTTCACCAGCCAGGTATCGGACGCTGTTTAAATGAGATTTCGAGCAGGTCACTGCCGAATATTAGACTCATCAGTCACGATGCGGTAGAAGTCATGCAGCATATGTTGACGGACCGTTCACTGCATAGAATTTTTCTTTTCTTTCCGGATCCCTGGCATAAAAAACGCCATAAAAAGCGCCGAATTGTAAACCAGCAATTTCGTGACCTGGCCTATCGTTTGTTAAAAAGTGGTGGATGTATTCATCTCGCAACAGATTGGCAGGACTATGCAGAATATATGTCCAGCGAGTTTTTAGCCGACCAGCGCTATATTAATTGTGGGAATTCTGAAGGCTTTAGTGCTAGGCCGGAATATCGCCCGGAGACGCATTTCGAGCGACGTGGGCTGAAGCTTGGACATGGTGTCTGGGATCTTTTATTTGAGAAGGGTTAGTTTTTTTAATAAAGAATCTTCATCACAATCATCATAACGATGAGAAATAACACCGTCATAATAAAACCGGCCTTCAAAAAATCAGGTACGCGATAGCCGCCCGGACCCTTTATTAATGCGTTGACCTGATGGGTCGGCAGCAGAAAAGAGTTTGAAGTCGCAATAGCAACCGTGAGTGCAAACACCGCAGGGTTCTCTCCGACGCCTATGGCAATATTTACCGCCAGTGGTACCAGTAGCACTGTTGCGCCGACGTTCGACATAACCAGGGTAAAAAATGTTGCCAGAATAGCTACCGACATTTGAATAACCCACGACGGCATACCACCAACAATATGCAGGGTTTCCTCGGCAATCCATTTTGCTGTTCCACTGGTTTCCACAGCCAGGCCCAGAGGTATCAGGCTGGCTAGCAAGAATACAGTACTCCAGGAGACCGCTTTGTACGCCTCTTCAATTTTAAGCACACCGGACAATATCATGCCGATGGCACCGCTCATTAAAGCAATCGACAGACGTAAGTCAGTGAATAGCACCATAAATAATGCCAGCCCGAAGAAAAAACTGGCCCAACCGACTTTGTTTGGACGAGTTTCTTCGCGCGGATATTCAGTGGTGACGATGACGAAGTTGCGATCGGATTCCAGGTGAGCCAGGTCCCGCCATTTTGTGTGTACCAGTAATGTGTCGCCAGTCTCGAAAGGCATATCACGTATATGATCTCCCTCGAACAGAGTAACGCCATCTCGATGCAGGGCTACGGTAGACAGTCCATAGGTTTTACGCATCCACACATCCCTGGCGCTTTTACCGATCAGTGTAGAACCAGGCGGAATAACGATTTCGGCAATGCCCGCCTGACTGGAGGACAATTCCTCGGAAAAAGCACGAAGACCTTTCTGGATTTTTAATCCAAAGTTATCGACAAAATCTTTCAGGTGGGCTGGAGAGCAGAGAATGCCGATGGAGGCGTTTTCGGTGATATCCACATCACGGGAAAGATCGCCGCGACTGGCACGTGCGCGTTTACCACTTCCAGCCGCTTTGATGCCAATGATTCGAATTTTATTTGCCGACTCGATATCGTCTAGTACCTGCCCGACCAGTGGGCTGTCTTCGGGTACAGTGGCTTCGAACAGCATGTAGTCGACACCGTAAACCTCTTCAAGGTATTTTGCACTACCGGCGACCTTGGCCTTAGCATCGCCAGATACATCGGGCAGCACATACTTACCAGCAAGCACAAAGTAAGCGATTCCAGTAATCATCAGAGCGATACCAATCGGTGTTACTGAGAACAGACTCCAGGTTGCCATTTGCTGTTCGGCAGGCAAGGCGACATTCGATGTTAAAATCAGATCGTTGAGTAGAATCAGTGGCGAGGAGCCAACCATAGTGATTGTGCCGCCGAGGATAGCGGTAAAACCCATCGGCATCAGCAGGCGTGACATCGGTAGCCCTGAACGCGCCGATATGCGGCTGACTACCGGAAGAAACAATGCGGCGGCACCAACATTTTGCATAAACGAGGAAATGATTCCGACCGTACCGGAAATAATCGGAATAATACGTTTTTCGGTCGATCCGCCAATATCGAGAATAATACCGGCAACTTTACTCATCATGCCTGTTTTATCGAGTCCGGCACCGATAATCATCACCGCGATAATCGACATAACCGCGTTACTGGCAAAACCATCGAACAGGTGATTGGTATCGACCAGACCATTTTCTAATCCCATTAAAGGTGCCAGCAAATCGGTTAATCCGAGCATGACCATAATAGAAACCGCTGCTTCGTCAACACCAACCACTTCGAAGGAGAACAGATAAATTGTAAGTGCCAGAATAACTGTCACCCATGCGATTTCAATGCTGGGTGTAAATTCCAGAATATTCCACACGCCATAGCCGAACACAAATGCAGCGAGCCATTTAATATTTTGAGATTTATTCAGTCTAAACAAGCTTTGTCCGGGCTTTTTCCTGTCTTTAAAGATACAGTTGTGATTCCAGAATTGTACAAATCATCTTTCTGGATTGAGATTTCTGCCTCCCTCAGAAATTTGCCATCGCGGCACATTGATTAATACCGGGGTTCGACAGCAATTACAAATAGAAAAATGAAATCGCGGTATCAACTAAGCCAATCGGAAGGATCAGGGTTAAGTGTACACAAAATCGGACCGCTCAACCGTAGATAATTTCATGCCGATAAAATCGCAGTTTGTATGGGAAGTCGATAAAATAAAAAATCTGCTGAGTTGACAGATATTCTTAACATTGAAATTGATTGATAGCCACTGCCATCTGGATGATGATCGTTATGATTGCTGTCGTGATAGCGTTGTCCTGCGTGCCCGACAACAGGGTGTTGAGCAGATTATTTTACCGGCAACAACTGCGTATCGCTGGCAAAAAGTGAAGCAGATAGCCGAGAAATATGAGCAAACCTACCCGGTCTATGGCTTGCATCCAATGTTTATGTCACAGCACCAGTTGCGGCACTTGCAGCAGCTGGATGCCTGGATCGACAGTGAAAACCCGATTGCAGTCGGCGAGTGCGGACTCGACTTTTTTCAATCCCGGGAAGATGAAGACAGGCAGCTTGAATTTTTTAAAGCGCAGTTGGGCATGGCCAGTAACTATCGCTTACCCGTTATCGTCCATGTGCGAAAGGCTATGGATCAGGTAATTTCACTCTTACGTAAAGCGAAACTGGAATCCGCTGGTGTGATTCACAGTTTCGCCGGTAGTTTGCAACAGGCTCAGCAATTGTTTGAGCTCGGCTTTAAAATCGGTATTGCAGCGACTGTCGATTTCGAACGCGCCAGAAAACTGCGTACGGTGGTTGCAAAAATTGACTCATCTGCTCTGTTACTGGAATCCGATGCACCGGATCAGCCAGGCATTAATCATCGAGGAAAGCTCAATGAGCCGGCATTTATAGTGGAGCATTTTCGAACAATTGCTCAATTGCGCGATATCTCCGAAGAGCGTTTAAGCAACATCCTGAATAGCAACACGAAAGCCCTGTTTTCACAAATTGTGCAGTCTCAGGGGCGAACGTAAGCGTATCCCTGTTCCTGCAATGGTTGCACCGAAACCTGGGCCCGGCTAAAAGCTGCTGTAATGACGATATGGCCGTTAACATCAACGCTATGATGGAGAATTCTAAAAAATAGTTTCTTAAAAGATAGTAGTAGACGCACCGCTAACCATGCATACTAATTGCATTGAGGAAGTCCAACTGGCATTACACAGAGTTTTTATGACCCAGGATAGCCATGAAGCAACGCTACATAGAGAGTTAATCGGCAGGCTGCAAGACCTGTTAGGAGACCGTGTTTCGACGGCACTAAGCATTAGAGAACAACACGGCCGGGGAGAGTCCTGGCACCCGCTACAAATGCCCGATGCGGTTTGCTTTGCGAACACGAATGAAGAAGTTTCACAGATTGTGAAGATGTGTGCGGAAACACGAACACCGGTAATTGCTTTTGGTACCGGCACATCACTGGAAGGACAGGTGCAGGCAAAATATGGCGGGATATGCATCGACCTGAGTCAGATGGATGCAGTTCTCGAAGTGAATTCAGATGACCTGGACTGTCGAGTTCAGGCGGGAGTTACACGTAGACAGCTTAATCAGTATTTACGTGATACCGGATTATTTTTCCCGGTTGATCCGGGTGCCAACACATCCATAGGTGGCATGGCCGCAACTCGGGCTTCGGGCACTAATGCGGTGAAATATGGCACTATGCGGGAGAACGTAATCGGCCTCACCGTGGTGACTGCTAGCGGTGAAATTATAAAAACCGGTACACGCGCGAGGAAATCCTCAGCCGGTTATGATTTGACTAAACTGTTCGTCGGCTCGGAAGGAACACTCGGTGTGATTACCGAAATTCAGTTACGCCTGTTTGGGCTATGCGAAGCTATTTCTGCGGCTATAGTCAATTTCCCGGATGTTCGTTCAGCTGCCGAGGCTACTATGTTGACGATTCAAATGGGCATACCGGTGGCGCGTATCGAGGTCATCGATACCGCCTATGTTCGTGCTGTTAATCAGTATAGTAAAACGGATTACCCGGAACTCGATACGCTGTTTCTGGAATTCCACGGTACGCATGCCGGGGTTGCCGAACAGGTTAAACTTTTTCATGAGATTTCCTCCGAGTTCGGTGCCAGTGGATTTCAGTGGGCGGAAAAGGAGGAAGATCGCTCACGTCTGTGGCGAGCGCGTCACGATGCATACTACGCCGGTTTGGCGGTTATGCCGGGAAGCCGTGGTTATGTCACCGATGTTTGCGTGCCCATTTCGAGGCTAGCCGAGTGCATTACCGAAACCCAGGCCGATATTGCAGAACAGGGTTTGTTCGCGCCTATTGTCGGTCACGTTGGCGATGGCAATTTTCACTCCACAGTATTCTTCGACCCCGCAGATAAATCAGCATTTGCAAAAATACTGGAATTCGATAAGCGACTGGTGAAACGTGCGCTGGCAATGGGTGGAACCTGTACTGGTGAACACGGTATAGGCATGGGGAAACTCAAACATATGCGCGACGAACACGGCGATGCTGCAGTAGAGGTGATGCGTACCATTAAAAAAGCGCTGGATCCGCATAATATTATGAATCCTGGCAAAGTTGTGGAATGTTAGATTCGAGTGCCAGTGACTGAACATGGGTTTGCAGGCGGGGGAAAAAATCGAGAAAAGCTGATTCGATTTCCTCTGAGTGTTTGTCTATATCCTCAATTGCGTTTGCAAAATCGTTTCGGTAACGGATTCGACTGGCAATTCGGTCCAGCGCCTGCGCTATGGAGTCGATTTGACGATAAGACCCAAACCAGTCGTATCTAATTATTCGCAACGTTGTCGTACGCATGGTCGAGCTGGGCATGATGGACTGACCCTCAGTCATTCTATGATAAAAAATCTGGATCACTTCATGCAATGGTCGAATATCGTAGCTTGACCAGTGTTTCATCAGCAAATGATCAAAATAAACATCCAGTGCTATGCCAGCAAAGCGTCGTCGACCGGGCTGGAACATTTGCTTTAATTCTTTTATCGTCGAATCAGTATCGGTAAACCGGTCCACCGCTCGATGGTTTTCCAGCCCGGCGTTTATAGAATGGGCCAGGTCTTTTCTATTCACTCCCCTGGCGAAATCACCTAGTAAATTGCCCACCGTAGATTCGACCGTCGGTTGAGATAAAACCAGGTGGGCAAAGTGATTCAATGTTCCTCAAACCCGTTGTATATTGCATGTGCATTCAAAATACGTCACCAGAGTAAGGAACCGGATCATCGATTGTAAGCACTTATTGAACTCCCAACAACTGCCTTAACTCCACCAGACTCTGTTGAAAATTGGCATTATCGGGTGACAGTTGAATGGCTTTGTTGATTGCCTCCAGTGACGCCTGTTTATCCCCCTGTCTGGCTAGCGCATAGGCCAGATTGTTCCAGGCTTCTGCAGTATCTGGCGATAGTTTAAGCAATTGCTGGTAGGCGGCGGCTGATTCGTTATAACGCATTAACGCATAAGCTGTATTACCCTGGCCCATATGGGCAACAATGCTCTCGGGCCAGCGAGACAATGCTGTCTGATAGGCCAGGTTTGCACTTTTCAGGTGCCCGGTCTGTTCCAGGGCTATGACGCTGTTCAGGTAAGCTTCAGGAGTTGCGCTGGCGGGGATTTTATACGGTGGCACTATGACCAGTCCCCAGTAATCGGTACGTTGCCAGGTTCGCTCGAAGTTGTCGAACGGCCTTACCAGTCGTTTTTCGGTTCCAGAGCGTAGTATAAGAGATTGTTGCTCCAGGTCGTAGCCAACAACTACGGCATAGTGCCAGAAAGGAATGGAGTCGAGACCCAGGTTCTGCATTACCAGCACCGGATTGCCAGCATTTATCTCGCGTAGCAGGGATTCGAGTCGACCGTCATGCCTGACTGGTAACAGTTCATAAATTCGGGTTGCCGCAACCATCTCAAATTGCAGGCTGCCAGCTAAACCGGGAGTATATACCTTGCCGGCTATATCGTCGGGCTCTACCCCAATATTATAGTGCTGAAGGATTGAGGCCAGTGCTGCCGGACCACAGTGATTTTCAGTTTGAGGAAAAAACGGTGTGTCAACCAGTTCGTGGGAAAGCGGGATATTCGGTGGATTCTGGCGTAATTCCAGGGTTTGCCGGGGGGTGGTGCAGGCACAAAGAATGCCGACTAATAAAAACGCGCCCAGCCGTAGCAGGGCGCGTAATGAAGATTGTGGTGAATTATTAGTTAGCTGGTCTGATAAATGAGAATACATCGGTTAAGCCGGTCAGGTCTGTTATTACCAGAACCAGGAAAATGAAAGCTATCGCACCCAACGCGCCGCTACCGGCTGGTATTTCATCAAAGCGCTGATGAATCTGCTGTACCTGATCGTCAGTTAAGCTGCTAACCCGTAGTGTCGCATCGGCAGCTTGAACGCCATTAGCCTCGAGTTGAGTCTGAATCCACTGGCGTTTTTCAATCAGGGTTTCGGCACTGGTAGTCAGCTGCATGCTGTTACTGCCTAGACTGGCGGTACCGACCATGCCGGCCTGCGCGGGTACGCCGACGAATAGTGAAGTCGTGATGATAGTTAGAATAAGCGCCAGTTTTTTCGATAAAGTCATTAGTCGCACAGAGATTCCTCCTGAAGAGTGATTATTTGTATCGGGTATTATGGTGCAGAGACGAAGTCTTGCCCAGCAGTTTCCTCTCCCGCTACCACGGTAACGTTAATTGAATCTGAAAATTCAACTTCATCATCGGTGCCGATATCATCAACTGCCCCGGAAATACTGCCAATATCGAGGTTTTGTACCAGACGTAAACCTGGCCTGAGAAAGTGACCGGGTTGACCAACGGGTTTTACAACTGACTTTCTGAGGTCAAAATCTATCGTATAAACCGCATTGGCTGTGTCAGCATCGACCGGGGCATCGGTGATGTTGAGGGAAAATGTACCGGAAGAGTTCAGATTTTGGCTGCTGGGAAGGAATTGCAGGGTATTATTATGGGTATTTGCCATGATGATCCGGGTCAAGCTGTCGATCATTGGCCTCAATTTCGCGCTTGTTATACGGGGGTGTTGCGATTATTCTTTCTATACCTGGATTGACTAAAGGGGTTAGAGTCTTTTTCACTTGATCAGGGGTGAATTGAAACGAAGCTTTGTGATTAAACCAGGTTATCTGGCCTATTAGTAAATAGTTGTTTATTGCAGCCTATATTTCAATAGAGGGTAGCACCATGATTCCCAATAAAAATACACTCGCAAACACACCCTATTGGTGTAGAGGGCAAAGAGGGAAAGCACAGTTTGGATATAAAGAAAAACACATTAAAATCTCCCACGATAAATCAAGGTGTAATATCACATTAACTCCAAACCCTGGAGCGCCCGGAAAATTTTTAGCGGGAGAGAAGAATGTTGGTGGTGAAGCAGCTTATTTGCCATATGACAATAACCGTATATTCTCCATCCGGCTGGAAGCCCCATCTCCATCCGGGCGTGGCGTGAAGTTCTTTTATACTGAAAATTTACACGGCTGTAAATTTTACGTAGACACAATTAAAAACTCCAAAGATGTCATTGTCTATCACGTAAACGCCATAACTCAAGACCCGGGTGGTTTAGATCGATTACCAAACTATCAAGAACCACTTTGCATTAGTACGCTAGATGAAATGCATCGAAAGGCACAGCAAAGCTATGGCAGCATTATTCAAAAGAATATTATCGCTTTTGGCAAAAAAGATTATTTTGAAGCCGCCAATCAAATATATCAGCAAAAAAAAATAAGAAAGCTGCCTTATGGTGTCCGTAAACGTCAGGTGTGTTGGGGTGGAAAATGTTTCATCTGCGCGTATCCAGCATATGACAAATGGAAGTTTTACTATCAAACCTATGGCGAAGTCTCCTATGATCGGCCAACTGGAGTGGGCAATGTTATTGTTGGGGCCCTGACTTTTCACTGGAACTATTTGAACAAACTAGCCAGGGAAGGAAAAAAGGGTGTGATCCAGGATCTTGAAGTAATTGCTCATGGCGAAATACCCCTCATATGATTATTGAATAAAAAGTTACCAGAGGGATTGAATTTAGATCAATACAATTATTTGAAAGAGGTTCAAATAATCAACCCAGTTTAGTTCCATTAGCGACTGGAAAATCGGGTCGTGCCAGCACCACCGCACCATCGTCACGATAAAACCCGGTGATTAAACACTCCGAGCGAATCGGCCCAATCTGTTTGGAAGGAAAATTAACCACACTGAGCACCTGTGTTCCGATCAACTTTTCTCTATCGTACAAATCTGTGATTTGGGCACTGGATTTTTTTACGCCTATCTCAGCTCCAAAATCAACTTTTACCTTATAGGCCGGTTTGCGTGCTTCTGGGAAATCCTCGACTTCAATAATTGTGCCGATACGAAGTTCTACTTTATCAAAATCTGACCATTCGATTGTCTGCATTGCGGTTTCATGTTTCATGGGTTGGAAAATTCGAGGCGAATTTTTTCGCTGTGTTCGCCCGTGCTGGGCACCTTCAGTGTAACCTTACTGTGGTTAGAGCGGATCGCTGCTGCGGCTGGAATTTGAGCCGGGCCGGAAGGCGTTTCTACCTGACTGCGGCGTAGTTGCGGATGCTGTGATAATTCGCTGACATCATTTAAGCGACCGAAGGCTATGCCGGCTTCTGTAAGTAGAGAAGTCAGACTGGTTTGATCGAGGGTCGAAAATACCCGATTGATGAGTTCATCGACATGGTTTCGGTTAGCCACGCGTTGCCGGTTTGATTCCAGGCGCGGGTCATCGAGCAAATCTGCCTGCTTAAGAACCCGCAGACAGAAATTTTTCCATTCGCGCTGGTTTTGAATAGCAATGACAATACTTGATCCATCTGCGCATTGATAAGCACCATAAGGGCTGATTGTTGCGTGATTAATCCCGACTCGGGATTGAATATGCCCGGCATAATCAAAATGTAATAATGGAACTGCCATCCACTCGGCCATGCCGTCGAACAGTGATACCTGAATAGTACAGCCCTCGTTGCTGAGCTCGCGTTCTATCAGAGCTTCAAGAATTGCCGTATAAGCCTGTTGGCCGCAGTTAATATCGCAAATTGAGAATCCGACACGGCCCGGCGCTTCGGGCGTGCCTGTTATCGAGGCCAACCCCGACTCACATTGAACCAGCAGGTCATAGGCCTTCATATGCTGATATTTGCCGTGCTCGCCGTATCCCGATATGTCACAACAAATAAGACGTGGATAGCGAGAACATAATTGTTCCGAACCGAAACCGGCGCGTTTTGCTGCGCCGGGCGCCAGGTTTTGAATGAATACATCGGCCTGTTTCATGATTCGGTGCAGGAGCTCTGCATCTTCACTGTTCTTGATATTCAAAACCAGTGATTCCTTGCCGCCATTAAGCCAGACGAAATAAGCCGATTCGCCGTTGACGACATCGTCATAAGCGCGTGCAAAATCACCTTCCTGACGTTCAATTTTGATCACTCGAGCTCCGGCTGCGGCCAGGCGAGCCGAGCAGAAAGGTGCGGCGACGGCCTGCTCCAGCGTGACTACCAGAATATCGTTAAGATTCAGCACTAAAACGACTTGGGCAGATCGAGCACATGGGTGGCGACGTTAGACAGGATCAGGTTGGTAGAAATCGGTGCCACCTGATACAGGCGTGTCTCACGAAATTTGCGTTCGATATCGTATTCGACAGCAAATCCATAACCGCCATGGGTTTGCAGGCACATATCGGCTGCGGCCCATGATGCTTCCGAGGCGAGTAGTTTAGCCATGTTCGCCTGCGACCCGCAGGGTTTACCGGTATCAAAAAGTTGTGCTGCCTTATCCACCATCGCGGCTGCGGCTTCATTTTGTATATAGGCTCGAGCAATGGGGAATTGTATACCCTGATTTTTACCAATCGCTTCGCCGAATACTTCGCGCTCACGCGCGTAGTCACTGGCTTTTTCGATAAACCAGCGCGCATCGCCGATACATTCGGCTGCAATCAGAATGCGTTCTGCATTCATGCCGTCGAGGATATATTTGAATCCTTCGCCTTCATTGCCGATCAGGCTTTCGACAGGAACACGAAGTTTGTCGAAAAACAGTTCGGTGGTTGCGTGATTGAGCATGGTTTCAAGCGGACGAACAGTCAGTCCGTTGCCGATTGCTTCGCGTAAGTCGACCAGTAGCACGGACATGCCTCGAGTCGGTTTATCGACTTCGTCCCTCGGTGTGGTACGCACCAGTAACAGCATCAGGTCGGAATGCTCAACCCGGGAGATAAAAACTTTCTGACCGCTGACAATGTAACAATCCCCATCACGGACGGCTTTAGTGCGGATTCGCGTGGTATCTGTGCCACTCGATGGTTCGGTGACTCCGAAAGCCTGCAGGCGTAGTTTTCCACTGGCAATATCGGGCAGATAAGTGTCTTTCTGAGCATTGTTACCGTGTCGTAACAGGGTTCCCATGGTGTACATTTGAGCATGACAGGCGCCACCATTGGCACCACTGCGCTGTATTTCCTCGAGTATTGCGCAGGCAGCGCTGAGGTTCATACCGGCACCGCCATAAGCCTCAGGAATCAGCACTGACAGGTATCCGCCGTCGGTTAAAGCCTGCACAAACTCGCCCGGATATTGCTTGAGGCGATCCTTCTCGCGCCAGTATTCACCATCGAAATCGCGACACAGGCGTGCAACGGCCTGCCGAATGTCACTGTGATTAAGTTCGTCTGACATAACTGCTTACTGTTCGAGGATTAAATTAGGGTAAAAAGAGTGCCACAGCAAACTACGCTACGCAATCCTGTCTGTTATAAATCGTAAGCATCGACATCGATAGTCCATTTTACCATAGCGTTACTGCTGATATTTTCGATCTTCGGCATGACATCCCGTAAAGCGTTGCGTAACTGCCGTAAATTATTACTGATCAGGCACAGTTGTGCTCGATAGCGACCAATACGTCGAGTCATCAGCGCTGGCATAGGCCCGATGCACTGAATATTGGGCTGATCGGATAGCGGGCTCAATTGACCTCGAATTTCCTCGAGTTTGTTCATTGCCTGTTCGAGACTGATGCCGTCGGCGCGAAATAGAATGACACGCGCGAATGGCGGAAAGCCAAGTAGCTTGCGTTCCCTGAGGATATTAAGCGCGATGTTGCGATAGTCCTGTTTCACCAGTGCCTGCATCAGCGGGTGATCGGGAAAGCGAGTCTGGACCCAGGCTTCGCCGCGTTGCTGGCCACGCCCGGAGCGCCCTGAAACCTGGAATGCTGTCTGGATTAACTGTTCTGTGGCGCGGTATGAGGCGCTGAACAATGCCTGGTCGGCATCGAGGATGGCGCTTAGCGTGATAGATGGATAGTCATGCCCCTTGGCGATCATCTGGGTGCCGATGAGAATACAGGGGTCACCTTTCTGTAGAGTCTTCAATCGATCGGCAAACGCTGTGCCTCCGCCTACGGCATCGCGATCAATTCGAAGTAATGCTACTTCGGGGAATATTTGATTGAGTCTTTGCTCAAGTTGTTCGGTACCGATACCATAATGTTTGATATTGGTATTGTCACATTCAGGGCAACTTTGTGGTTGTGGCAGGGCGTATCCGCAATGATGGCAAAGTAGTCGATTCAGTGATTGATGCAGGGTCAGCTTTGCATCGCATTGAACACAGTGGGCCTGCCAGTTGCACTGATGGCACATTACCACCGGTGCGAAGCCCCGCCGATTAAGATAAAGCAGAACCTGCCCGCCGTTGCCCAGATGTTGACCAATTTTCTCTATTAACTGAGGTGAGCAGCCGGTGTCGACAACGGCATGTCGAAGATTAATGAGACTTATCGGTGGAGGTGGATACCCGCCTGGTCGCTTATCCAGGCGATGCACATAAAAGTGCTCTCGGTCGGTATTGTTGATGCTTTCCGTGGACGGTGTCGCCGAGCCCAGGACGATTGGTATATTAAGCATTTGCGCGCGCTTTATGGCGACATCACGCGCATGATAACGAATACCGTCATCCTGCTTATAAGAACCGTCGTGCTCTTCATCGATGATAATCAGCCCGAGATCTTCGCTTTGCGAAAACAGGCTCGACCGCGTACCGAGCATGATGCTGACATCTCCATTTCTAAACTGTTGCCAGGCCTGATAGCGCTTCAGGTCACTCAGACCAGAATGCGATATAGCATACCGCTCGCCGAACCGGGCCTGTACACGCGCTACCAGTTGCGATGTCAGGCCGATTTCCGGTACCAGATAAATAACCTGCCTGTTGCTCGCAAGCTGTTGCTCGATGAGATTGAAATAAACTTCGGTTTTACCGCTGCCGGTTATGCCATCGAGTAAATGCACCGCAAAGTGATCCATCTGCCCGGCAATCGAATCAATTACCTCGGATTGCTGGACGGTTAATACGGGGCCCTGATGGCTTGCGATTGTGATCGGCTCTGGCCTGAACCACTGCCAGCTCGCTGCACCCTTGCTTTCAAGCGCGAGAATAACACTGTGCCAGCCGGGATTGATTAACTTCAATTCGGCCGCATTCAGCCCCGAGCTTGAATTTTCAATCGCAGCGAGCAACTCGTGCTGTCTTGGCGAGCGTTTGCAAATGGCCTGTCGTGACTTTTCATCGATCGGTTGGCCACGCCAGACCTTGATACGCGTTTCCTTCTGCGCGTTGGCCTTTCTCAGGTATTTCGGCAGGCATTGAAATAAAACCTCTCCGGGGGGTTGCAGATAATAGTCTGCCATCCAGCGCGCCAGCTCAAGCATATGCGCCGACAGTACCGGTGTGTGGTCGAGTGCTTCGAATGTTGACCTGATTTTCGATTCGTCAAATTGCGACTGGTCATGGTTGGCCAATAATATTCCGACTTTATCGCGACTGCCAAAAGGTAAGCGGAAGCGAATTCCGGGCTCGTCGGGCTGATTGTCGGCAATGTGGTAGTCGAAGCTACTATATATTGGTATTGCAAGAGCGAATGTCGCGTAGTTAAGGGTAGATTTTGAAGACACGGACTCACTCGTGGAGAAAATGTAATCATACTTTATCCGTCGATTGACCACAGCTTTTAGCTAGCTAAATTTTGCTTTAGACGAGATTTTCATGTGCTATATGGCCTGTGCATTTAGCGCTACTTCTTAAAGAAAATTCTAGCTTGCGCTAGCTAACTTATTAAGAATTCTGGACAATTGTGTTTATCCACATTTCCTGTGGATAAGTCTGTGTATGAAATGCCGACAAAATGCTACAGACCGCATCGCAGCTTGGATTTTGTTAAATTGGTCAAATTTCAGCCGATTTTATAAAAGTGTTTAAAATCAATAAGATAGAAATATTTGTCAGTTTAAACAAAGCAGGGGATGTGGTTTAACAGGGAAACTCCTGAGATTGATAGCCGAGTGTGCATATCTTTTTGATGTCAAGGCTTTTAGAAAAAATATTCGATGAATTTTTTAAATCAATCAAATAACAAAGATAAATTAAACTAAAGATGACTATTGCTAATTTTTTGAACTGATCGGTGACAATTCCGGGCCCGCCATTTAAACTGGCGTTTTTCTCCAGCCGCGCGCCTGTATGCCAGCAAAAACAGCTGTTTTACTCACTAATCTCGGGACGCCTGACTCGCTTGACAAGGCATCGGTGAAACGTTTCCTCAAGCAGTTTTTGTCCGATCCAAGGGTAGTAGAAATTTCGCGCCCAATCTGGTGGCTGATTTTAAACGGTATTATTTTACCTGTCAGGAGCGGTAAAACACTCGCGGCCTACCAGCGCATGTGGGGGGATGACGGCTCGCCTTTGCTGATATTTAGCGAAAAACAGCAGCAGGCATTGCAGTCACTACTGGGTGAGGAATCGACTGTCGCGCTGGCCATGCGATACGGTAAACCGAGTTTTGAATCAGTGATTAATGAATTGCTGAATTCGGGGGTTAATCGATTGGTGGTATTACCCTTATATCCACAAAACTCGGCAACCACTACCGCAACCAGTTTTTATCATCTGGCCGAGGTGCTGGCCGGGCGGCGTGATTTACCTTCGTTACATTTTATCGATAATTACCACGATCATCCCTGGTATATTGCAGCGCTGGCAAATTCGGTTAAAAGTCACTGGCAGCAAAGCGGGCAGCATCATTTACTGATGTCGTTTCACGGCCTGCCGCAGGCAAACGTTGATAGAGGCGACCCTTATTATGATCAATGCCTGAAAACAGCAGACTTGCTGGCAAATGCGTTAGAGCTCGACGAGTCTGGCTGGTCGTTATGTTTTCAATCGCGATTCGGCAAACAGGCCTGGCTCAAGCCCTATACTGCCGACGTGCTCGAACAACTACTTGCCAGAGGCACTAAATCAGTCGATGTTATCTGTCCCGGATTCGCAGCGGACTGTCTGGAAACACTGGATGAAATCAAAATCGAATACCGCCATCTTTTTATCGAACAGGGCGGAGAGGAATTTAATTATATTCCAGCCTTAAACGACGATGCTGCACATATAGAGATGATGCGGGTTATTGTTGAGCCTTATTTGCTGGCATAAAATAATTGAATCTAACCAGATAAGCACTGTCTACGATATCGATTTGTACGCTATCGCCATCCACTAATTATTGAAGAATATAAATTATGTTTAAATCTTTCTTTGCGAATCCCAGATCATTTTTTATTTCTGTGGTCGGCTATGCCGCCGCCTGCGTTTTTATCTGGTATGGATTTAATGAGCAACTCGGTGAGTTTTTTGGACTGGATCTTTCGCCGCAGAAACCGGTAATCGGCCTGGGGCATTTTGTCACCGATTCTTTTTTGCTGTTTTATGGCTACTACTTTACCTGTACGGGATTGTTTGCAGCCTTCTGGTTTACCACGGCTAAACATAAATGGCAGTGGTGGTCGATTCTCGGCTCGGCGTTTATATTGTTTTCAACTTATTATTCTGTACAGGTATCGGTTGCCATCAATCATTGGAGGCGACCCTTTTTTGATCTGGTTCAAAAGGCGCTAACCGAGACAGATTTGGAAGAGGCTGGCGAGGAAAGGTCAGGCGAATTGATTTCATCGATAACTAGTGAGTTGTTTGATCTCATCGTTATTTTTTGCGAGATTGCTTTCCTGGCTATTTTTGTATACGTGGTTACCCGGTTTTTTGTCAGCCATTTTATCTTTCGCTGGAGAACAGCGATGAATCAGTATTACACCGAGCAGTGGAAAACGGTTCGACATGTTGAGGGTGCTTCGCAACGTATACAGGAAGACACCATGCGTTTTGC
>JAAEOZ010000008.1 GCA_024222685.1 Gammaproteobacteria bacterium
ACTTCAACCGTGTGCGAGATGGGTTCCCGATGACTAATTCCTAGCGATACTCCGACTTTCATATTGATATATTCCTCAGATTAGAAATCCTTCTGGTGAATTCATTCCTGTTATTGCACTGGCGTGTAAATTCAAAACATAACTATTGCATGATCACCAGATGTGGCTTCGAAGAGTTTTCCGTATTAGTGCGGTGTAGGTTACATAATTTTCGTCCTAATTATAGTTTTTTCGACGTTATGTTTGCTCCTTCACCTCCAGGGTCAGTGTATTCGTCGAGTCGGTTTCGGCGGGGCATTATTCTTGAGGTGGGTTGTTAAAAGCCTTGGCCACATTCCTGAATTTGATCAGTGAACTGCTCATACCGGGCCAGCGAGGTACGGATTCCGAAACCGGCCAGGCCTCGCGGTACTGACTCGGGTTATTGCCAAATTCCTCGGTAAAGGACTTGGCAAAATGTGAAAAACTCGGGAAACCGCTGGCTAATGAAATCTCACGGATGCTCATCGAGGTCTGGGTTAATAATGCCCGCGAAAACTGTAACCGTAGAATGCGATAGAAACCAATCGCGGAGGTACCGAGGTATTGCCGAAACAAGCGCTCCAGTTTGCGTTGCGATACGCCCATGACCTTGGCGATGTACGGAATCGGAAGCACTTCTTCCAGATTGTTTTCCATCAGGATAATGCATTCCCTTATGGTGGGGTGCAGCGATTTTCGATTTCCCAATCGGACTTTTCGTTGGGATGATTCCGCTTCCCGTATTGGGTCATGTAGTATTTGCTCGGCCACCTCCTGGGTCAGCTGAACACCATGATGCTTTTCGATTAGATGCAGCATCATGTCTATACCCGCCGTGCCGCCAGCACTGGTTACCCGATTACGGTCGATCACAAACAGCTGTTCTTTCAGCGCAACGTTTGGGTATTGCTCCTTAAATCCCGGAATCCAGCTCCAGTGCACGGTAGCATCGTAACCGGACAGCAATTTTGCCTTGGCAAGTACATAAGCGCCCATGCACATACCGCCCAGCGTCACGCCGTAATTATCCTGCAATCGCAACCAGTTAAATAGTTGCCCATCTTCATAATTCTCCACATTCCAGCTGCCGCAGACAATAATGGAGTTCCATTTCCGTTTATCTCCAGTTACCGAATCCGTTTCAATCGACATCCCGTTACTTGCCTTAATCGTTCCACCCGAACCCGAGACAAAGTACCAGTCGTAAAGAATCTCACCGGCAAGATAGTTAGCCACTCGCAACGGTTCAATGGCTGCGGTCAAAGCCAGCATATTGAATTTCGGAATGAGTGCAAAACCAGTGATGTGGGTAGAGGTTTGGTATTGCATCTTAGCTAACACGGAAATTTCACAAATTTGCGCGAATATCGCGCAGGATATTGATTTCACCGGGAAATTCCCGAAGAAGTCTCGTATCGCTGATTACGAGCGCCTGAGGGAGTATTTGTTGTGGAATCAATAGACAAGTGAGATCGGGCATAATTTGTGAATTTTCCGGGTCAAGTCCTGTTCGGCACCATACGGCAATCGGTGCTTCAACGCTTGGAAGTTCTATCCAAGAATAGAGATGGCAGCGAAGGAAAGCCATTTTGAATCCAGCTTTCCATCAATTAAAGCGAAAGCCACTCGTATTTATATTTTTTACTCCTCCAAAACCGGCATACCGTATATCCTCCACGTAAATAAAAATGAGCGTAATAAATGGACCAATATGGCTTTTCCGCGGTAGACCGCCCACGTTCGGACAGGCTTCGGCGATTTCCTGTTCTCCATAGCCGGGTAGTTGCGATTCAAGGGTTGCGTCGAATATCCGCTAATGATGTCGAAAATATCTTAACCGAAGGAGATGGTTTTCGTCAAAAATTGTGTCCGGATATGAGCGTAAACTTCCGTCCGGGGACCTGGTCAACGAGCCAGCGAGTGTTGCGAATTGCCGGGGAGTATCGAACATGG
>JAAEOZ010000009.1 GCA_024222685.1 Gammaproteobacteria bacterium
ATGACGGTTTAAGCATTCACTGGGCGGCCAATTGCAATAATGATTTCGTCATGCTGGATATTCCTGCCCAGGTGCCGGAACCTTCTGTACTGGCGCTGATGATGTTTGGGCTGGCTGGTCTCGGTCTGATGCGACGTAAGGTTTGAGAGCATCCCAATTATCCGGTCTGACCATTAAACAGAATTCCCCTGATTCAAGCGGTGCCCCAAATGTGGTTATGAAATTGAAAATTAGTTACAAACAGCGTTGGCAGGTTGAATTGTTTTTAAGTGGATTAAGCAAAACCTGAAAATCGAAGCCTTCATGGGTAATAGTCTGTTTAATAGTTGAGGAATTCGGTTAACTATCAGACTCTGGCCCTGTTTTAGAATACTGGATACTCTCGGAAATCAGCCGATACAATTTCTGAAGTCGAGGATTAAATTCAAGCTGCTGAATGTGATTCTGCATGGTTTCGCTATCTCCCCTCACAGCCGGACCAGTCTGAGCAGTAGATGGATTTTGCGCCAGGGCTTTTTCTACAGTTTCCCTGATGAGTGGTTTTAGTAAATTCACATCAAGTGCTTTCTGCCTGATTACCTGGCCAGCAATATCAATCATATGATTAGTAAAATTATTAGCGAATACGGCAGCCAGATGGATGTCCTGTCTGTGTTCGGAGGTAGTGATGGTAATTTCTGCGCCGAGAGATTTCCCGGTTTCTAATAACTGTTTTCGAGTGGTCACATTGCTCGCTTCGATTAGCAGCGGCAGTTCTGAAAAATTTATGTCTCTATTCTGACTAATTGTCTGTAGCGGATAGAAAACACCGACGTTGTTCAGGCCAGTTAACTGTAGCCGGGACATAGGGGCGGTTCCCGAAGTATGGACCAGTATGGCCTGTTCGGGCAGGACAATCGTGGAAACAACCGACTCGATGGCATTGTCGCTAACTGCAATGATATACAGGGTAGAACGACTCTCGGTGAAGTCCAGACCTGTGGCTACTACTGGATTATTAAGCCTTTCACAGAGTAGTCGCGCCTTTTTTTCAGAGCGGCCGTAAACTTCATTGATGACATGCCCGGCCTGTTCGAGGGCAGGAGCCAGATGCCATGCTACATTGCCTGTTCCGATGATGGTGATAAATTGTGACATTGAATGTAGTTACTTATGTGGTCAAAACCGATCATAGCAAACATTGCTGAATTATGGCTTGCAATCAGATTCCCTGTTCCTAAATTCAGCAGATTCGGGTAATGTTGTCTGGTTAGTTCCGGCCGGATAAATTCATGAAACTTGCTGACATAAAAACCTGGGTAACCGTACCGCCAGGCGGCATAGGTGGTTCCTTCTGGGTGATCGTCAAACTCACTACTGACGATGGCATTGAAGGCATTGGTGAATGCTACGGGATACCGGTTTCAGGTGATGTCGCCTGTGCCATGGTAGAGGATACCTTCCAGCGTTTTATTGCGGGCGAAGATCCACATAATGTTGAGGCTATGTTTCGTCGGGTCTATTCAGCGGGATTTACCCAGAGGCCCGATGTCAGCATGATGGCGGTGTTCAGCGGCATCGAAATGGCAGTCTGGGATATTCTCGGTAAGGCACACGATGTCCCGGTTTACCAGTTACTCGGTGGTAAATTCCATGATCGTATCCGTACTTACACATATTTATATCCGAAGGACTTAGGCCCCGACGCTCCCGATGTTTACCACGATGGCGATGCTGCGGCCGAACGCGCGCTTGAATATATCGAAATGGGTTTTACCGCGGTTAAGCAGGATCCGGCAGGGCCCTATAGTTTTCAGGGTGGGCGTGAATTGTCAATGCATGAACTTTCGCGTAGTGAATACAGTGTCAGACGAATTCGCGAGGCGGTTGGTGACAGGGCAGATATCCTGTTCGGTAGCCACGGGCAGATGACTACTTGCTCGGCAATACGTCTGGCGAAACGAATCGAACCTTACGATCCACTCTGGTTTGAAGAACCCTGTCCGCCGGATCAGATGGAGGCGATAGCAAAAGTTGCTTCGGCAACTTCGATTCCGGTAGCCTGCGGAGAACGTTTAACCACCAAGGTTGAATTTCACCAGGCTCTGAAAGCCGGTGTTTCAATTCTTCAGCCGGATATCGGGCGTAGCGGTGGTATCTGGGAGACGAAAAAAATTGCGGTGCTTGCAGAATTGTTTAATGCACAGCTGGCACCGCATATTTATTGTGGACCGATAGCCCATGCCGCCGCAGCACAGGTTGCTTTCAGTAGCCCGAGTTTTCTGATCCTGGAAACCATACAAACCGAGTTCCATGACGCTATTTTGCACAAGCCACTGGTCTGGGAAGCAGGTTATATGCCTGTACCTACCGAGCCGGGCCTCGGTATCGAGTTGAATGAAGAGGCCATTGAGGCGCAACCCTATACCACAGGAGGTCGATTGCACCTGGAAATGTGCCAGACCGTTTTAGATTCAAATAATCAGAAGAAAATCACTGAAATTGAATAGGGCTTTATTGATCTGGTTCACTACGTAGCGGTTACGTTTTTGACAGGATGTTGCTGCACCTGGCGCCAGGCGGTAATGATTTCGTCGACCAGAGTATCCGCATGCGCATCCCTGGTTGCGTAGCAGATCACCGATATTCGTATGATAAAGCGCCCCTGCCATTCGCCATGGGTTGGATAGACTTTTCCATTTTGTTGTACCAGCTCCAACACCTGCTGAGTCAGGTTGTCGCCATGATCATCATCGCCGCATACCAGCGCCAGCTGATTGCAGACAACCTGGTTTAATACCTGTAGTCCGGGTTCAGCAGAAAGTTTTTGCGCGATTTCCCCTGCCAGTCGGCAGTGCCGGGAAACGAGCTCGCGAACACCTGAGCGACCGAGATGACGCAAAATCGCATAGACCGGGATGCCTCTTGCGCGCCGCGACAATTCGATGGTCGAATCTGTTGGTTCCCAGTGTGCCGTCGTTTCAGGCAGATACGAACCCCATGCCGACATTGATGCGACCAGCGGGGCCCGGTCGCGAACGATTACCATCCCCGCATCGAATGGCGCATTCAGCCATTTATGCAGATCAACCGCCCAGCTATCGGCCAACTCCACACCCCTGAGGCGCTCCGCAAGCTCGGGTACAGCCGCGAGCCAGAGTCCAAAAGCACCGTCAATGTGTACCCAGCCACCGCGAGCGTGCACTGCAGGAACAAGCTCGTCGAAATAGTCATAGGCACCGGAATTGATCTGGCCTGCCTGCAAGATAGCCAGCGGCGGTCGATCGCAGGCCTCTAGTGCTTTAAGAAAAGGCTCGACCTCGATCCGGCCTTCCGAATCAGTTTTCAATTTGGTCACGCGTCCGGCACCGAGACCGGCATAGCGAAGGGCTGCTAACGGTGCAGAGTGTGCCGCTTCACCGATCAGAACTGGAAATTCCGGTGCTCCGAACAAACCATCCTGTTCGACATCCCATCCCTGTTGAGCCAGTAATTTGTGCCGCGCGGCCATGATGCCTTCGGTGTTGGCAACCGTTGCACCGGTTACCAGCCCCGCTCCACTGCCTTCCGGTAAACCCAGTAAATCAATCACCCAGTCGCATACCGCGCGCTCCATCCCTGTGATAGCAGGCGTTTCAAAGGCTGAGCCCGCATTCTGACCCCATGCTGAAAGCATCATGTCGGCGGCAACACCGACCGGGTGGGAGCCACCTAATACGTAGCCGTAAAAATTAGCCGAACTCATCTGGTTGAGGCCATCATCCGCATCACGAATAATATCGGAAATGACGTCCTCTGCGCTTTGGCCTTCACCGGTCAATGCCGTACGAAAGCGCGCTACTGCTTCGTCGAGACAAATCCTCGGGGGTACCGGTCTGTCGGGTACTCCCTGGCGGTAGGCAATGGCATGTTCAACCGCCGTCGTTATTGCTTTGACTTCGTCGTCTGTCAATCCATTAGTCATGGTTTAAATTTCACCTGGTTGAATGAAAACTGGTTTCGAGCACCCCTGGGTTCAGTGGTTCGATATCGTCCACCGGATTTATTTGCTATAAATGTTGCTTCTGCCGTTTATTAGCAATACCAGTTCGACTGGCGGATTGAGGTTCTATGAAAGCAAATGGCGGTTTTCCTTTTTCTCCACTGCGCTCAAAATCCTTACTCATCAACTGCCGTACTTTTTCTGCATCACAGTTCTTCTGTTCGGTGAGTATACCAAATGTTAATTCGAACTGGCGGCGTAATGATATTTTCCATGTGCTATCTGAGCGGCGGTAAAGTGAGTCGCTAAACTCTAAAAAACGCTCGAAGGGACTGTCGCCAAGAATTATCGGCAATGTATGTCTAAACCGTCCTGAGTTAGCTAACATATCCCAGAATCGGGCAAAGCGAGTGACACGTTGCATGGTGGCAAAATCAATATGTTTTGTAGACAGGATATTATAGGGTGCTACAGGATTGTAACGCAGCTGGTATGCTTCGTTATGTCGGTTGATCGGTGCGCCACGCAGGCGCTTTAATATACCCAGTTGAATTTCCTGCGGTTTGAGTTCGACGAGCTGATTGAAACTGTCAGCAAAATTTTTCAGGCTGTCGCCGGGTAATCCAAAAATCAAATCCGCGTGTATATGTGCACCTGTGTTTTGCCTAAGCCAGATCAGATTTTCACGCGTTTTATCATTGTCCTGTTTACGGCTTATCAGTGATTGAATATCTTTATCAAAAGTCTGTACGCCTATCTCAAGCTGAAGAGAGTTTTGTGGAAATTTGACCAGGGTATTTTTCAATAGCTCGGGTAGTTGATCGGGTATCACTTCAAAGTGCAGGTATAAATCATCACTCATGCGTTCAAGAAAAAATTCCAGAATAGTAACGCTGCTGCTGACCTTTAAATTAAACGTACGGTCGATGAATTTAAAATTACGCGCACCGTGTTTGTGCAGGGTTTTCATTTCATCGAGAAACCTGCTTAACTCAAAAGGCCTGGCGGTTTTATCGAGTGCGGATAAACAGAACTCGCATTTAAACGGACAGCCGCGGGAAGCTTCTACATAAATGAGCCGGTTACTAATATCGTCTTCATTGTAATATTGATAAGGTAAATTGAGTTCATCAAGAGGAGCCGCCTGTCCGGTAATTAGCTGCTTCAATGGTATCTGCCCGGATAAAAGCTGTTGACATAAACTATGGAAGCTTTTTTCACCCGGTCCGCTAATAATATAATTAACGGATTCGGCAAGTGCCGGCAAGTCGCTGGGAAAACCGACTTCAGGCCCACCGACCACAATCTTAATATCTGCTTCGAGTTGGCTGAGTAAACCGATTACCGCCGTCGTTTCTTCAACATTCCAGATATAAACACTGAAGCCAATGATCTTCGGCCTGAGTGCGAGTAGTTTCTCGACTATATCGATAGCACGTTCATGGATGGTAAATTCGCGCATAGCGGCACGCGGTTTTAATTCGGCGAGGTTTGCATAGAGATATCGTAATGCGAACGCACTATGCATATAGCGTGCGTTTAGCGTGGTGAGCAAAATATCCGCCTGCTGCATTAGAAACTTAAAGCATTATCGTCTGTAGATGTATTCCATTCTTTTACGGGTGTTTGCCAGTCGCCGTAACGGAAGCTCAAATACTCGTCGGTTAAAGCAGGAATAGAGTAAGAATAGTCATTGAAACGTATCGAATCTAAAGACCGATAAAATCGTATCGGAACTCTTTTTGTTTTGCCGGCAATTTCCCAGTAGCAATAATCCCGGTCTGGATACTTAACGAAAATTTCGAGACAAACCTCCCCTTTGGAGAGCCCGAACCATTTCTTTTTGCGGATTTTAACTAAACGAATATCACCCGCTTTAAAGCAATCGCCGGATTGTTCGAAGTGGCGTGTTCTGACCCGGTAACCGGCTTTTTTAAGGGCTGAAAACAAAGTGCTGAGCTTCGCAACCTGATCGTCCATTATCGACAGGTCGATGTCGTTGTCCCATGGTAGTAAGCGGTTTTCTCGACGTATACCCAGCAGTGTGCCGCCTTCCAGCCAGTATCGAATGGAACAGGAATCCAGTAATGCGGCGATGTCACGCAACATGGATTCTGCGATCAGCTTATTCTTACCTTCCAGGGTGATAGCGTAAGCCATGATGCTGCCGGGATAGTGCCTAGCCTACAAACTGACAGTTCCGCCCTGAATTTTTTGCTTTATACAGGGCTTTATCAGCACGTTCGAAAAGTGCCTGGATATTATCATTTTTAACTGATTCGGTGAGGCCGGCCGACAATGTTAATGATACGCGCTGTTGATTACAGTGAATCGGGCTACTGGCAATTTTATCGCGCAGCTTATTGACCAGGATTGCTGCTTTGTCGACCGGCGTATTAGGCAGTAAAAGTACGAATTCTTCGCCACCGATTCTATAAATAGTATCCGCTTTTCGGATCTCGCTCATCATCATTTTTGCGACAATTTTTAGTGCCTTATCACCGGCATTATGACCGTAGCTATCATTAATTCTTTTGAAAAAATCGATATCGAGAATGACATAGCTGAAAGATGTTCCATATCGATTCCAGCGTGACATTTCCTGATCCAGTGATTCGTCATAAGATAAACGACTACCGGCGCCGGTAAGTGCATCGTAGAGTAATTTCTTGCGATTTTCTCGCAGCTTTCGATTTAGTGACTGTGTTTTTTTGTCCATCGCGGCGATTTGAGCGACCAGATGATTATTGCGTTCATCTACAGCCTCCTGGCGATCGTTAGAACGGGTAACAAAATCCTCGATGCCACTATGTATTTGCTGCATGGTTCTCGCGACAATATTCTTCAACTGCCCGATTTCACTGGCATTATCGAAATCCGACTCTATGGATTTCATGCTGTTCTGAATCATATGTTGCAATGATTGCCTGTCTTTCAGATCTGACTGACTACTTTCGCGATCAGAAGCAATGACTTCTGATATTTTACTGAGTTGCTGAGTAACCCGGATGATGAACTCTTCCAGCTCAAATTTTTCCTTGTTAATTTTATTCAGCGTTTCGGAGATACAGTCGACGATTTTATTTAAAGTTTCGGGCCAGTCTTCTTCATCGATATGATCCAGAACCTCAGTCTGAAGCAGTTTGGCAGAATCAGTTCCACCCTGAATGACCGTCAGTTTCTCCAGTAAAGTGGTCAATACTTCGTGAATAGAAACTGTGGCACTTTCTTTGGAAGAACTCTGGTCACCGTCGGTCGGTGCACCCGGCTCACCAAAATTACGATTGATCAGGGTGGATAGTTTATGAATCTGCGGTTTGACTTCGGACTGGTTTTTACCACCTGCCAGCGATTTAAGCAGATTGCCGCAAATGGATTTTAATTCATCACGTTGTTCTTCTCTAAACTGAACTTCCTGTAATAAAGCGAGCAACAATGTAGAAGCCTCGGTTGCTGTCTTTTCCGGTACATTCAATGCTGAGTCAGCCTGTGAATCCTCCAGAGTCGCAACTACCTGACTAAGCTCATCGAGAGCCACTTCAAGCCTGTCGTCGAGTTTGTCGCGTGACAGTTTCTGAATTTGCTTTAGTTGTTCATCGAGCCTGGGATCAATCCCGCGTCCGGCAATGCTGAGCCGACTGATTGTCTTACGCAGTAACGTATCAATTGAACCCCATTCAGACTCTTTTTCTTCAAGTTCCTGAATTAACGATTTATATTTATTCTTCCAGTCTTTATCCTGAGTCACGGTGTTTGGCATACCAGTATATGAGTTTCAGTATTATACCTAGAGGACGGTTATAATGCCTGCTTTACGCCAATTTTAAACAAAGCATTACCAAATTTACCAGGCAGGTACGCCATAACAGTCGTAACAGTCGGTCTCGGTAATCTCTATCGAATATAATTCACCGATTTTCAGATCATCGTCGCTGTCGATAATTATCAGGCCATCTATTTCCGGTGCATCTGCATAGCTTCGACCGATCCAGCATTCCTCATCTCTGGATTCGATTAAAACCTGCATGGTCTGTCCGATTCGCCGTCGCAGCCTGGCGGCACTGACCTCCTGCTGTCGTTGCATAAACCGGTCGTAGCGTTGCTGTTTTATAGCTTCATCGACCGGGTCGGGTAGTTGATTTGCTGTTGCACCTTCGACTGCAGAGTACCTAAAGCAGCCAACGCGGTCGAGTTGGGCCTGTTCAATAAAGTCGAGCAATTGTTCGAAATCTGACTCGGTTTCACCGGGAAAGCCAACAATAAAAGTGCTGCGTATCACCAGCTCGGGGCAGATTTCTCTCCAGCCCTGGATACGTTCGAGAACTCGATCGCGATTACCTGGCCGTTTCATCAGTTTCAAAATACGTGGGCTGGCGTGCTGAAAAGGAATATCGAGATAGGGAAGTATCAGACCCTGAGCCATAAGTGGAATGACTTCGTCTACATGCGGATAAGGGTAAACGTAATGTAGACGCACCCAGACGCCTAGCTGGCCAAGTGATTTTGCCAGATCGATAAATTGAGTACGTAATGCCTGCCCCTGCCAGAATACCGGTCGATATCTGAGATCAACGCCATAAGCACTGGTATCCTGAGATATCACCAGAATTTCCTTAACTCCGGCATCAACCAGATGCTGGGCTTCCTGCATGACCTGATCGATAGGGCGACTGACCAGGTTTCCTCGAAACGACGGGATGATGCAAAAACTGCAGTGATGGTTGCAACCTTCGGAAATTTTTAGATAGGCATAGTGCTGAGGAGTTAATTTAACACCCTGTTTTGGAACCAGGTCGACAAATGGATCATGCGCAGCAGGTAAGTGTTGATGAACAGCCTGCATAACTTCTGTAGTGGCATGCGGGCCGGTAATAGCGAGTAACTCCGGGAAGCGCCGGTGTATCATCTCTGATTTTGCACCCAGGCAACCGGTGACTATGACCTTGCCATTCTCGTGTAAAGCCTCGTCGATAGCGTCCAGCGATTCGGTGACAGCTTCATCAATAAAACCACAGGTATTGACTATGACCATATCCGCCGAGTCGTGGTCCGCGACAATATCGTAACCTTCGGAGCGCAAGCGTGTAATTATCAACTCGGAATCGACGGTTGCTTTTGGGCAACCGAGGCTAACGAAGCCTATTTTATGGGGGGCGATCTGTGTCATAGCGCTGAATTAAAAATGATGGCGGATTATCCGGTAAAATGGCTGCAATCGCAAAAACTATGAAATCACTGGTTTGATAGCAAAAGATCACTGATAGTCTATAAACTGTGAGGCGGACAAACCTTTTAATTTGCGAAGCCCTTAATATACAATGCTGCAACTATTGCGTACGGAATATCCATGAGCCTCAGAAAACTCACATTAATTGCCTTTAGTGCTCTCTGTTGCCTGTCATTTGTGATTCATGCCGAGCTACAGGATCAGGGTCTGAATTCAATCATGCAGATTATCGACAAAGCCATAGATGATGCTATCGATGCCGAGCAGGTCAGGCAGGATGAAACTGAAGAACAGGCTACTGCCCGTAAGGCCGCTGCTCAGGCGACGGTTGCGAATCTATCGCGTACTTTGGGTACCTTGAGTTACTCACGATTACAGTGTGGAGAGGCCGGCGTGCTTGCCGAATTCACGCAACGCGTGCTTCGCGTGGCGGAAGAGAATCGTGATGCAATGCGTGATGCCTTCCAGGAAGGGTTCGACAAGAGTAAAGAGGGAACTGAATTACTGTCAGAGGATGAGTGTCGACGTTTGACCGAATCCAGACAACGTAGTGAAACTAAAGAAGTGGCCAATGTAGCCGAAGACCCTGAACAGAAGAAGGCGGGTAAAAAAGTCGAAGTCGTGGAACCGGAACCGGAGGAAGATCCCAGGGTTCGGCTGCTACGTATTGCTGAACTCAGCGGTCAACTGGCTTACAAGCGACAATTCTGTGAAGGTAAGAAAGTCTTTAATCGTGATTACAATGAGTATATTAGCGGCGTACCAGATGCGCTCAGGAATGAGGTTAAAACCGCATACTGGAAGGGTTTCAAACACGGTAAGCGGCTTAATAAAAATTTAACCAAAAGCCAGTGTTCTTAGGAGCCTGTGTTCTTAATCCCCGCTGCGGCTTAGCAGATAAATTCCAGGGATTAGCAGTATACCGCTCAGTAACGGCAGGACTATCGGGTCGCGCCCAATCATAATTGGTGCCAGTCCATCCAGCGCGGCGATCAGAACTGAGCTGACAACCAGGCTACTGCCGATAATCGCGCGGATACTGCGTCGGTTAGCCCTGCGGATTTCTGAGCGGATAGCCGCCATCTGTTTTGCATTCAACTCGAACTCAAATTCATCGTTGGCAATTTTCTGTAGCGTTTTAAACGCCAGCTGCGGCAGGTCGGGTAAATTTTCGGCAATATAAGGCAGATTCTTCTTAAAGCCTTTTAGCAGTGCGCGAACACCGAGTTGTTCGCTGAGCCAGCGCTCCAGAAATGGCTTGGCGGTATCCCACAGATCGAGTTGAGGGTATAGCTGACGCCCCAGGCCTTCGATATGCAGTAGAGTCTTCTGTAATAACAGCAGTTGTGGTTGAATTTCCATGTTAAAACGTCGGGCTGTCTGAAACAGGCGTAGCAGCAGATGGCCGAATGAAATTTCTGCCAGGGGGCGCTGAAATAACGGTTCGCAAACCGCACGAATAGAGGCTTCAAATTCGTCAATTCGGGTATCGCGGTCTACCCAGCCGGAATCGACATGCAATTCAGCTACACGGCGATAGTCGCGATTGAAAAATGCGACAAAATTTTCCGCCAGGTATCGCTGATCAGCGGTAGAGAGTGACCCCATTATGCCAAAATCGACGGCAATATATTTCGGGTTATCGGGGTTGTCCGGTGATACGAAAATATTGCCGGGATGCATATCAGCATGGAAGTAATTGTTTTGGTATACCTGAGTAAAAAACACCTCCACTCCCTTACGCGAAAGCACTTCAAGATTAATATTCTGTGCTTTTAACTGTTCGATGTCAGATACCGGTATGCCCTGTATGCGTTCGATTACCATCACTCTGGGTTTGCAGTAGTCCCAGTAAACCTCGGGGACGTATAGATCAGCTGAACCCTGAAAATGTCGACGAAGCTCATTGGCATTCGCAGCTTCGCGTACCAGATCGAGTTCGTTAATAATGGTCTTTTCGAACTCGTGGACAATTTCAATCGGTTTGACTCGACTGGCTTCACTCCAGTAGCGATCGGCCATTTCGGCGATAAGCATTAGTACATCGACGTCGCGTCGGATGCGTGCTTCGATATTGGGTCGTACAATTTTAACGACAACATCTTCGCCACTGCATAGCGTGGCTGCATAAACCTGGGCAATGGATGCTGAAGCGAGCACTTCCTCGTCAAAACTTGAGAAAGCCTGCTCTATTGGCATGCCCAGCTGTTGTTGTAATATGTCACGAGCCTGGTCCAGCGGGAATGGTGGAACCCGGTCGAGCAACTTTCCCAGTTCTTCAACGATTTCATCGGGTAACAGATCGCGCCGCGTAGACAGCATCTGGCCGAATTTAATAAAAATTGGGCCGAGGTCTTCAATACATAAGCGCAGGCGTTCGGCCTGGGTCAGGTCGTCATTACGAAACCAGTTAAACGGATTAATCCAGCTTAACCAGCGCAGCGGACCGAGAAACGGTAGCGGCGCCAGAATTTCATCCAGACCATATCGTGCCAGCGTGAAGTTGATGGTGATCAGACGACTCAGGCGGCTCATAGAAGCTGCCTGTCTTTGGCCTGGTTGAGCAAATGGCGAAGGCGATCTTCTATCCTGTCGACATCCTGTCGCAAGCTGCCGAGCTGTTGCTGAAATTCATCAAACTCGTCCTGGGTCGGTGTCATTCGAGCTTCTTCACGCAGGTATTCGCTATTGGCCTGCATTAAGGACTTAAAGCCCTGCTTGAGCAATTCAGTCGCCTGCAGGGTTTTCTGGTGAATCTGAAAAGCCAGTACATCTCCGCTATATTGTGATAGAACTTCTTCCCAGTCTATATCAAGCTCCAGCATGATTTTCTGCATTTGTTGAGCTATGCCGACATTGCCTTCAAAACTCACCCCTTCGCTTATCGGTGTACTGACGCTGTCTTCTTCTAAAGCCATGTCGATTAACGCCATTACCCTGCCAGAAATGGTTGCGTCGACAGACCTGGCAGGCGGTCTCCGGCTTAGACGAATGCCCCAGCTACCGGGGTGGCAGTACAGAGTCTGTTCGATATCGGTAAAAGTTACCGCGATACAGTAACCCTGTAATTCACTACATCGACTACTGACCTTGTCATCCAGGGTAAGAATTCGATTGCCACCGATTTCGACAGCAGCAATAAGATTATCAGCGAGGGCATTAAGCAGGGTAGTCACCGAAGCTTCGCTTTGTTTAGTATTTGAAGGCGCGGTGCAATGCGACAATACCACCACTGAGGTTGTAAATATCGACCTCGTCAAACTTTCCATCGTCGATCATCATCTGTTTAAGCGTTTGCTGATCAGGGTGCATACGGATCGATTCGGCAAGATACTGGTAACTGTCACGATCTCTGGCAATCCATTCGCCGAGCTGTGGCAGAATTTTAAATGAATAAAAATCGTAGACCTTTTCCAGTGGCTCGAATATCGGCCTTGAAAACTCGAGCACACAGAGTCGACCACCTGGTTTTAGTACGCGTTGCATTGAAGCCAGCGCTGCGGATTTATCGGTCACATTGCGCAGACCGAATGCCATGGTAATACAGTCCAGAGAATTATCTGCGAAAGGTAACACTTCAGCATTACACTGTACCGGTTTGACGCAGTCAGCAACGCCTTTATCGATAACGCGGTCACGACCATGTTGCAGCATCGAAGCATTAATATCGCCAAGAAAAACCCGACCGGTATGACCAACGATTTTTGCCTGCTTAATGGCCAGATCCCCGGTGCCGCCAGCGAGATCGAGAACCCGATGTCCCGCTCGCAGCCCGCACAGTTCGAGACTGAAACGTTTCCACAGATGGTGCAGTCCGAACGACAGCACATTGTTCATCAAATCATATTTATCGGCTACCGAGTCAAAAACGTCTGCGACCCGACGTTGTTTTTCTGAGGCCGGAATTTCATTAAAACCGAAGTGCGTAGTGGATTCTTTTTGCAAGGCTTTATCGCTGCTTAAATAACAGGCGAACCATACCAGAAGTTAATCAATTCGAGTAGGGGCGTGATGACCGCCAGGGATACCCAAAGCGGTCATGATACTCTCGGGGCAGGCCCTGGTGGAAATGTATAAAAGCTTGCCTGGAGCAGGTTATGCCCATCGCGCCGGATTAAAATTTACTAATTTTCCGACTTTACTCAGCCTTTTCTAACTGTTCTGCAGTGGTAGAAGGGAGTATCTTCGAGAGAGACGAGTTGAGTGTGAGCTTGGGTTTTGATTGTGGTTTAACTGGAATTAGTAAAGTTGTAGAGAATATGGATGTCCTTTATATATTAAACATCAGCATGCTAGCGAGTTCCCGACGCGTGCCTTGTCGAAGCGCCTGACCTGGTTACATAACGGTTTGCAGTTTGCTATCGGCGCCTGCACACTAGGGATTGGTGCCTCGATCGTTGTGAGGTTCGCCTGATAACAGGCCTGTTACCCGGAGCATACGATGCAATCGATGAAATACATCTGGCTAGCCGATGCCAACGATCTCCCCGATATCAATCAGTATGCACCCTTCAAGGCACTACTCTCGGTCGACGAGGCTGTTAGCACGGAACGTCAGCAGCAAATATCTACCTGGCTGGTCATCATGGGTGCTATGCATGTCACCATCCGCGGTAAAGACTGTTTAAGCTGGAAGGAATCCATTCGTCAGGCCAATCTCGACAAGGTCAGCCTCGACGAGATGCGGCCCGAACAATTCGTCATGATCACAACCCATCCTTCCGAAGGTTTACGCAACGTGTTCAGACAACTTAAAAAACACGCCAGACATACCCACGTCGACCTGGATTTTACTATCATTGTTCACCTCGCCAAGCAAAGTGGCGATATCGAATATCATTCGATATTTTCCCGATTATAGCGCTGCACTGCTACGGGGATATTGGCAGGGTTATTGAGGATATTTGGACGCTACCCTTATTGCAATAATTATTGTTCATACCCGTTGCTTAAAAGGGTAACGTTCCCAATGTCCTTTCCCAATGTCCCGAAAACCAACTCGTTCAAAGACATCCTGTTTATATTCAGTTGGATGCCACCGATGAAGAAAGAAAGCGGCATTACCGGGAATTGTTTCGAGATCATATGGATAAAGATACAATCCACCAGATACGAGACGCCCTTAACCATGAGTTAGTATTGGGGCGTTCGTA
>JAAEOZ010000010.1 GCA_024222685.1 Gammaproteobacteria bacterium
CCCGTCGCAGTATGGTTCAGGTGCACCGATATACCCCCAATCAAAACGCGGGTCACGTGCCGCCATTCCACAAGCGGCGGGCATTTGTATGAGGATGCTTCGATCATCCCCCCCAGCCTCTATCAGCAAGATACGATTGGAAGATACATCAGATAGCCTGTTGGCCAGGACACATCCAGCTGACCCGGCTCCGACGATGATGTAATCGAAAAGTTGGTTTTGCTTCATTTGGTTATTCCGGAAAAGGTAGGGGTTTAGAACTTTACCTGGAAAGGCGGAGTTTAATTTATTTTTTGGATGGAGTGGATTTTTTGTTGGTGGTTTTTGATTGGTGATCGAAGTCTGAAATGTGGACAGGTTCTTTCTGTTGTTTGTTTTCTATTGGTTGACTCTTGCCGTTTGATTTGAAGTATCGGTTTGTAAATAACGGCCAGGAGTGGCCATTGATATAAAAAGTCATGCGTGGGAATATACTGTCACATAATAATCACCTTAGCTTTTTAAATGGAAATAATAATGACAAGATATCAAAGATCGTCTCAAATATGGTCGCTGCTTATTTGTGCAGGGTGAATTCACCGTTCCAGAAAAAACCAATAGAAAAACCAATAGGGTCAGTATCGAATGGCACTAAGTTAAGCCTCTTTAGCACCGATAATCTACAGCAAATATAAGGTGAAAATGGTATAATTTTCCATGCAAAATTTCACTCCGTTATTCCCTGGTTTTCATCTCCAGACACTACGCAAGAAGCCTCGCTCAGAGCGACAGATACTCGCCGAAAAAGTACTGCAACTACAACGTAAAACAATCAGTCAGCTCGGCGTTTGCTTTGACAAATTCATCCCAAAGGAATGCCTTATTCCGACTAGATCGGGGCAGTTGAGTCGTCGCCGATTTTTTAGTAAGGAAAATATTTTCTGG
The DNA here is from genome assembly GCA_024222685.1 of Gammaproteobacteria bacterium. Classification (GTDB taxonomy): domain Bacteria; phylum Pseudomonadota; class Gammaproteobacteria. Next base: position 925 of record JAAEOZ010000010.1, read on the forward strand.
GCCTTCTTTTCTCAGGTTTTAGATGCCGACGGAGGGTGTCAGGAAGTTGTTCGAAAGCTACAGGCCTATGCGGCGATAAGATCGGACGAGTTACCGTGTTCATCCACCTCGGCCTACTGCCAGGCACGCATAAAATTCGATCAGGAGAGCCTCGAAGAAATACTCCGACATACCTCGCAAAGACTTCAGCAGATGACGGATACGGGTCGACTCAATGGACGCCGGGTGATTGTGGTTGATGGCACCGGTGTCAGCATGCCTGATACCGAAGCAAACCAGGCAGTTTGGCCGCAACCAGCCAATCAGAAACCGGGATGTGGTTTTCCGCAGGCGTCCCTATGTGCCTGCTTTTGCCTGCAAAGCGCTGCCCTGCTGAGTTACGAGGTCGGCAATAAAAAGAGCCATGAATTGCCGATGCTGCGCAAGCAAATGGGGACGTTTAAGCGCGGCGATATTTTCCTTGGAGACAAGGGCTTTTGTAGCTATTTCGACGTATCGAGCTTCAAGGACAGGGGCATAGACTCGGTGATTACACTGGCTCGGCGTATACCGGCAACTGAGGTCGATGCCATCAAGATACTGGGTAAGGATGACCTTCTGATATATTGGAAAAGACCAGTTAGAAGCAAAGCCTCCAGCTATTCTCAGGCAGACTGGGAGCAACTCCCTGAAACGCTGACGCTTCGACAAATCAAGGTCACCGTGAACCAGCCAGGATTTCGTGTCAGCTCTTTCTATATTATTACCACGTTACTCGATGCGCAGGCGTATCATGCCGACGAGATTGCGGAACTCTACTTTCAGCGTTGGGATGTTGAGTTATTTTTTCGGGACATTAAAACAACGATGGCAATGGACATATTGCGCTGCAAAACACCGGACATGGTACACAAGGAAATCATGATGCATCTTATCGTTTATAACTGCATTCGTGGCCTGATGATTGAGGCTGCCCAGGCAAAAGGCATCCGCGTACGTGAGGTCAGTTTTAAGGGTAGCATTCAGGCTTTACGACAGTGGGAACCGCACTTCAATCAGGGTCAGTTAAACAAGGCAGAAAGAACCCGCTTGATTCAACTTCTTTATGAATCGATAGCGGACAAGATAGTGGCTGATCGACCGGGCAGAAGCGAACCCAGAGCGGTCAAACGAAGACCGAAGCCCTACCAGTTATTAACTAAACCACGGCACGAAATGGTAGAGATAAAACACAGGAGTAGATATCGTGCTAATGGGGCTTAACTTAGTGCCATTCGGGTCAGTGTCGATTGGAATTCAAGGCTCAGGCTATTTCTCACTGACCTCCCATCACCCCCTTATGTAACGGCGCAGCCCTTCGCTTAAGTTTATTCTCTATCTGCTGCTTAAACCGGCTACTACCTGACACCCAGGCCGTATTGGTCGATTCTCTTATGTCATCAAATAGCTGGTTTGATAATCGACTTTGAAATAAAGCTCGATAAGTTTTTTGCGTGCTCCCGCTGTCTTTCCACTCTTAAAGTATAGACTATGCGGGGTGATGTTTTGATTGGCCTCTCCCCGGGCATTGTAGCGATGGCTCTACAAGGGGTATTTTGGAGCGTGATCGACCATTTTCGCACCCACTGGATTCAGTTCAACGGGCGGGTTTCGCTATCTGTCAGCGTGGCTTTATGAAATTTATAGAGATCAAAGCCCTTAAATATAAACCGCTGGTAAACAGAATGGATCTACTAACAAAATGTCTTCAACCGAACCAAATGCTCAATCCCATGTATCCCCGATTACTCCGCCTGCCGGATTTGATTTTGAACCAGATTACGATACTGGATTTTGCAGGTACGCTGGCACCGAACAGTGGCGCCGACCCCGAAGTCGTACCACCTGAGTTAAATCCCTCAAATGACATCGCCAGCGTGCTGAATGACAATACAATCCTGGTCGAAGAAATAGGCGTTGAGATCGATTTTACTTTTAGTAGACAGGACGAGGATGATGCGGATGATGAAAGCCACATCGCCAATATTTGTCAGTAATCTGGTGTGAATTTTCTCCGCTGATAAACAAACATTTCTGCATTCGTCTTTCTAAATGTGGTTTTGGCAAAGATCCCTTAATTTGTCAGCTCACCAACTAGTACAGCACTAGTATTGTTTTGTAGTTTTACCCTTAACTCCGAGACTTCCTGAAGATAAGGTAGGCGCGTCCGGGCAGCCGTAACAGACGCCGGATCAAGATTGGCCGAGATCAGGGTTTCGTCGGAACCGGCGCGAGCTGCATCCTCGCCATTGGGTGCGACGATACAGCTACCACCGTAGTAAGTAATATCATTGTCAGTTCCGGCATGGTTTGCGTAAATCATCCAGCAGCCATTTTCGAATGCCCTTGTAGGTATCAGTTTATTGGCCACCACGCCCCAGTTCCTGGCGAGTGCCGTTGGCACAATAATTAATTCAGCCCCGGCCTCGACGGCGGCGCGAACCGATTCCGGATATTCGACGTCATAGCAGATCAGAAACGCACAACGAAATCCATTCAAATCAAACAAGGTCAGTTCCTGGCCTGCTTTGAAGTAGCGTGACTCGAATCCCGGGGGTAGTAGTAATTTACGATGGTTTGCGAGCAATCTCCCGTTTCGGTCAATGCATAGAGCCGAATTATAAATGCCTTCTTCAGTATGTTCAGGATAGCCGTAGGCGATAGCAGTGTTGTTGGCGCGCGCCAGGGAGGCAATCGCTTCGGCAAACGCGCCATCTGAAGGTTCCGCCAGGTTAACTAACGCATCACCAGCATTGTAGCCGGACATGAAAAGCTCAGGACAGACAACGAGATCGAGCCGCTGACCTGAGATCGTTTCTTTTAAACGCTGCAGCCGTTGTTCCGGGCTCAGACCACCACCAGCGCATTGAAATACAGCGGCACGCATATTAGCGGTTTACCATCAGAATTTTACGAGGATATTCGGTGATATAATCGCATCCGGTTTCTGTGACAACAATCGAATCACCTATCCGACCACCAAGTTCGCCGTCAACAGAAATACCACCGTCAACCGCAAAGGTCATACCCGGCTGCAATATGGTTTTGTCACCTTCCTTCAGCTCGGGCGATTCGAGGTAAGCCATGCCGATAGAGCGACCGGTGCGGTAGCCGGTTTCATAACCGCGTTCGGCATAAACTTCATTCGCAACATGGGCAATCGACTCGGCGGTCACGCCGGGTTTTATCGCTGCTATTGCAGCCTGTTGCGCGTCGATTGCAGCCTGTTGGACATTGGCCGCTTCGTCAGAGATCTCCCTGATAAAAAACATACGGTCAAAACCGAGTTTGTATTGTTTGAATTGCGCCATATTACAAAAACAGAAATAAACCGGGTCGCCTTTGGCTAAAGCTTTAACACTTGCGCGACGGTGTACCATCGAGGTGTCTTTTCCCGACTGCATTATTTGCAGGTTGTGGATCATCGGTGATATGAAAGCTTCCCAGCCTCTGGCTGTGAGAAAGCCTGCCGCTTTACGAGTCCCGGCATCGATGACCGCCAGCGCCGCTTCGTATTCTGGTCGGCCTTCACCTAGTTCACCTTCGGCCGCTGCCATCATAGCGCCGGCGATTTCACCGGCCTGCTTCATGACCTCGATTTCTTCGGGTGACTTAATCATGCGCATGCTGCCCATGACTGCGGAAATATTGTTAAGCTTTACACCGGGCATTTGACCATCGAACCAGTTACGTACGATTGGCGGGAGGGCTGCGGATTCCACACCAATTCGGCCTGGATTGTCGCCGAGGGCCTTTTTGAGTACATTTTCCCAGCGGTTGGCACCGGAATCCTGCCAGGTTTGAATATTCTCAACCCAGGTCATAGCCGAAACCATTTCGCTTTCCATCAGCGGTGTGATGACCGCTGGCGCCTGCTCCGGACGCACCAGCAGAAATGTCGGGCGGCCAAACTCAACCGATAGATAGCCCCAGAATC
>JAAEOZ010000011.1 GCA_024222685.1 Gammaproteobacteria bacterium
CATAGTGAACAACCCGATTTGATCATTATGGATCTGGTGTTACCGGAAATGGATGGGTTTGAAGCCACCCGTGAGCTCAGGTTGTCGAATGATACTAGCGATATCCCTATTATTGCGCTCTCAGCCAGTGTATTGCCGGAAGACCAGCATCGTGCGATCGATGCAGGTTGCGACGATTTTGAAGTCAAGCCGGTGGATTTCACCAGCTTGCTTGAAAAAATCGACAAGTTTTTGAAAGCTGGGAGATCGTAATGGTCGAGCAATCCAGGATACTCGTGGTCGATGATGACGCTGACCTGAGATGGATGGTTAACAAATATCTGAGCAAACACGAATATTCAGTAACGCTTGCTGAAGACGGTGAAAAAATGCGTGAAGCACTCGAGCACGAATCTTTCGATCTGGCAATTCTAGATATTAATCTGCCAGGTGAAGATGGACTGAGCCTGGCGCGCTACCTGCGCAGTAATCACAATATTGGCATTATCATGTTATCTGCTGCTGCCGAAGTATTCGACCGGATCGTTGGTCTCGAGATGGGTGCCGATGATTATGTCACCAAACCTTTTGAACCGCGCGAGCTATTGGCTCGTGTCAAAAGCGTGTTAAGAAGAGTACAGGATGCATCCGAGGCTAGTGTCGACGGGGCCACGCAGCTGGTGAAGTTTGGCGAGTTTTCACTCGACCTGGAAACACACCAGTTGCTGGATCAGGAAAACCAGTCAGTCTCGCTTACCAGCATGGAATTTGATTTACTCAAGGCGTTTGCCGAGAATCCAAACAA
>JAAEOZ010000012.1 GCA_024222685.1 Gammaproteobacteria bacterium
TCACGCAGCATTTCGGTTATGCCTATAATCGCATTCAGCGGGGTGCGTAACTCATGGCTCATGTTGGCGATAAACTGGCTTTTAAAACGGCTGTTTTGCTCGGCAGCATCTTTTGCATCGCGCAGGGTAAACTCGAGTCGTTTACGGGCCTCTATATCACCTACCGAACCTGCCATACGGTAGACCCAACCATTCCCATCACGCAATCCGGCACCACGATGCTGCACCCATCGATAGACCTTGTCCGGACCCAGCAAACGATACTCGACATCAAAATAGTCTTTCTCGCCTTTCATATGCTGAACCAGCGCCTCTTTGATTCGTTCACGGTCCTGCGGGTGAGCCAGGCTTAACCATTGATCACTGCTTAACCTTTTCTGATCTGCCGGAAAATCTGCGATTTCATGAAAACGCTGCGAAACGTAAATTTCAGTATTGTCGGTTTCCCACTCCCACAGGGCTTCATTGGCGCCAATCAGGGCTAAAGCATAGCGCTCCTTGCTCTGGCGTAAGTCAGCCTCTACTTGCTTGAGCGGGGTGATATCGTAGTAGGCTAGCATGCGTGAGCCATCGGCTAGCGCAACACACTGATGTAAAATGAATTTACCATTTTGTGTTCTTAATTCATGCCTGGAAATAGAACCTTTTTTGACCTGGGCAATTCGCTTCTCGACATATTCCTCCCAACTGTCACCATCGGTATTATCCACGTTATCGCCAAAATCCAGGCTGAAAATATCGTGATAGGTTTTGGCCTTCCTGGTGTCGTCGATACCAAGCCCCCAAATTTGCTGGAATGCCCGATTGACAGAACTCACATTCAAATCCTTATCCAGAAACAGTATGCCGTAATCGA
>JAAEOZ010000013.1 GCA_024222685.1 Gammaproteobacteria bacterium
AGGCAATCTTTGGCATCAATATCAAATGCCGAATAGATTTCGTATTCGATGCTGTTAGAATGCGCGGCTACTTTTCTTAGTGATCAAAACAGTTCAGGGAAACATCTCCAAATGTGGTTTAAAAACTTACAGATCTACCGTTTCAGCAAAGCTTGCGAATTAACACATGAGATTCTAAATGACATGCTCGCAGAGCAGTTTTTTGTGCCCTGTGGCAGCCAGGACTTGCATCGCTCAGGCTGGGTGCCACCGCTGGGCCGCCACGGAAGCGAATTCGTACATTCGACAGGTGGATATATGATGGTTTGTCTGAAACGGCAGGACAAACTGTTGCCAGCAGCTGTGATCAATGAAGAACTGGAGGACCGGGCACTGGCAATCGAGGAGCAAGAGTCACGCAAATTGCCACGAAAGGAACGCCAGACTCTAAAAGACGAAATTATGTTCAGTCTGCTACCCAAAGCTTTTGTACGATCTTCGTTGCAGTTCGCCTATATTTCCCCAAAGGACAATCTGTTAGTTGTTGATGCCGCATCTGAAAAACGTGCCGAGGAATTGCTCAGCGAATTACGTAGCGCTGCTGGCTCTTTGTCGGTAATACCCCTGACCGCCGGAAACCAGCCTGTCGATGTGATGACGCAATGGGTAAACAGTGGAAATCCAGCCGAGAATTTCGAGCTGGGCGAAGAATGCGAACTGCGCGACAATGCCGATATCAGGAGTATCATTCGATGCAAAAATCAGGATTTAGCCACCACTGAGATTGTCAGTCACCTTAAAACAGGCATGCACGTCAGCAAGCTGGCATTGAGCTGGCAGCAGCGTATCGAATGCCTGATTGATGAAAAATTATCCGTTAAACGCTTACGCTTCTCTGATCTGGTATATGAAAAAGCCGCTGAAGTAGAGGCCGATGATGCTGCCCAACAATTCGATATCGACTTCTCGATTATGTCACTGGAACTCAGCGGATTTTTGAAAGCCCTGGTCAGCGCATTTGGCGGAGAGGATACATCGACATCCTGAAGTTGTTACTGTGGGTAATGATATGAACTTGAGTGACTGGATTCTCGCAAACGAATTAGCCGTCAGGCTAGGTTTCTTTTTTGGCGTATTCATTCTAATGGCACTCTGGGAAATCCTGTTACCCCGTCGCCGCCTGAGTATTGCGAAAGCAACGCGCTGGCTCAGTAACATGACTCTGGTGGTTTTAAACAGCCTTGTATTACGTTTACTATTTCCAGTTGCCGCTGTCGGCGCCGCAATTTACGCAGAAGAAAAGGCATGGGGGCTGTTCAATCAGTTTGATATACCTGATTTACTATCGGTTGTTATTTGTGTAGTAGTACTGGACCTGGCAATTTACCTTCAGCACCTGATGGTTCACCACGTACCAGTTTTCTGGCGCCTGCACCGCGTGCACCATGCCGATCTTGACTACGATCTCACCACCGGCACGCGATTTCATACGCTCGAAATGATTCTGTCTATGCTCATCAAGTTTGCAGTAATCGCCCTGCTCGGGCCGCCACTGGTTGCGGTGGTAATATTTGAGGTCGTATTGAATATTACCGCGATGTTTAACCATGGTAACGTTTACATTGCCGAAAAGATCGACCGAGTGTTACGACTCTTTGTGGTAACGCCGGATATGCACCGTGTACATCATTCGGTACATCCGGCACTTACCCATTCAAATTTTGGCTTCAGCCTGCCCTGGTGGGACCGCCTGTTTGGTACTTACCGGGCACAACCTCTGGAAGGTCATACCGAAATGCAGATAGGACTGCCGGATTACCGCAATCCGCAACAGGCAAATCGGTTGGATGGAATGTTGATGATGCCTTTCAAATCCCCGCAGGCCTGATCAAAAAAACATTAACAGGGTTATTGGTGTTGCTTGCTAGGATTGGTCGTTTTGGCTGCATTATGGTAGCAACTACTAGATAAAGCGGCAATTTCAGGTAGTTGCAACTTACATCGCTCAATAAATTGTAAATTTTAATAACTGGTTTTTGCACTTTGCTGCCATTGATATAGTTTATAAAGAACGTTCGAGTCGTAGTCGTAGGTTGGGAAGAGCTTGCGAATCCCAACAATTCAAATCCTTTCTCCACATTCAAATTCAGCCATCTCTATACCACCCCAATCACAGGGCAATAATCCTTTTTTAATGTAGCTAAAAGAAAAGGGTCAAGTCTTGAATATTGAATACAAGCCAAATACACTATCGCCAATGGCCAGACCCCTACGCATAGAATATCCAGGCGCTGTTTACCACGTCACCTCGCGGGGTAATCGACAGGAAGACATATACATTGATGATCAGGACAGAAATGCCTTCTTGAAGACATTATCTCAGGTCTGTGAGCGCTTTAACTGGATTTGCCACAGTTACTGTTTAATGAGTAACCACTATCACCTGATGATAGAAACACCCGATGCCAATCTATCCCGGGGTATGCGTCAACTCAATGGCGTATACACTCAAACGCTGAATCGAAATCACCATCGTGTTGGACATGTATTTCAGGGACGCTATAAAGCCATACTGGTACAAAAAGACAGTTACCTGCTGGAACTCTCACGATATATCGTATTAAACCCGGTCAGAGCCGGTACGGTGCGTTCAGCAAAAGACTGGCGCTGGAGCAGTTACCAAAGCACCGCTGGATTAGTAGCGACGCCTGACGGGTTAACTGTTGACTGGATACTATCCTGCTTTGCGAAGCGTAAGAAGCTGGCAATAGAGCGATACCGCCAGTTTGTCTCGGAGGGTAGGCATCAAACCTCCCCCTGGAGCCACCTAAAAGGACAAATGTACCAGGGTGATGATGCGTTTGTGAAGGCAATGCAGGATAAACTGGAACCAGATCTGGACTTATCGGAGGTGCCTTCTAGCCAGAGACGATCAATGGTTCAGCCTATACACGTATATATGGATCAGGCATCGACCAGGAATAAAGGTATATATAGTGCCCATCGAAGCGGAGCCTACAGTATGAAGGCTATTGCAGATGCAGTAGGTTTGCATTATTCGACGGTAAGCAAGATAATAAAATATTATGATAGTTCATGATTCAAGACCTGACCCTGGACTTACTGGACTTACACAATCACTCATTTTTCGGACTGATATTGACTTGAATTACCCACTCAGCATGCAAAAACAGCCCCTAAAAGGTCACGGAATACCACATTGATTTTTCGAAAATAGTTTTCACACACCCTGGGCGCCAAGCAGCCATTCATATGGCCTAAAGATAGGTTTAGGTGATAACTATTGCTATCAATCGCAACCATCTTCCTCTATCTCAATATCACCATCTTCTGATATATACTGGGTGCGAACAAACATCATGTTTTCTATGCGCTGAAATTGTTCGTTCATTGCAAGCTCAACCATTTCATTGTCAAGCCCGTCATAAATCATAACTCGTCCTTTCGCCTCAGCATGTAAAATGCCTTCACTTGGGGTAAACAGTACTTTTTCTTGATAGCTGTCGTAAGCACTTGCTAATGAAGAAGCCATTAACAGAGCTGGTATTATCATTTTGCTGATAATTTTTAAGTGAGTATTCATATCCTATCTCCTGATCGATTTATTGAATTTCTGTGCTCAGGTATAGTTATAATGAACAGACCA
>JAAEOZ010000014.1 GCA_024222685.1 Gammaproteobacteria bacterium
CATCCGCACAAACAGGGTGAATCGACCTTTGCATTGAGTAGCGGAGTGGATTTACTGGTAGAGCGCGATAGCATAAAGGTGGTTGCTGTTTGAGAGTAAGATAAATCAGGGGTTAAATCAGACTGCAATATCCGATCCGGAAAATGGTACTTTCATCAACTTGTTCTGTGAGGCAAAGTCTGTTCATGCGACCGATGCGCTGGCAGATGTATCCCGGAAATTTTCCAGTTTCTTCATAAAGCAGCCAATTCTGGCTATAATAATCCATGCGACTTCCGGCATTTTGTATTGAATGAAATATATATCACTCATTTTCGTTCTGTTTCTTTTCCACTATCAGCTTATGGCGAGCGAAAAAGGTTTAATTGTTCGCGTGTCGAAAATTTATAACCATGCCACTGTTAGCTCAAGGGTGGTCGGCAAGATCGAGTCTGGCACACAGGTCGATATACTCGACAGTAAAACTGGCTGGAAACTCATTTTTCATGTCGAGAAATCATTAACAGGATGGGTAAGAAATTACCAGCTTCGGAAGGAGACTGCTGCCAAAGTTGCAAAAACAGAAGAGGATTCAGAGTCCGGAGGGTTTTTCTCGGGGCTGGCGTCAATATCGCGTAAGGTAACCAGTTTGTTCGATTCTGGTAGCGACAATACCGGTGGCTTAACAACCGCTACGATAGGCGTCAGAGGCTTGAGTGAAGCTGAGTTAAAGGCGGCCAGGCCCGATTTAAATGAACTCAATAAAATGAAGCGATATGTCAGTAGTTCAAAACGTGTGAATGACTTTGTCCGCAAGGGACGATTGCGTGCTCGTGATGTTAGCCTGCTTCAATAAATTCTTTAAAATTAGCCTCAGCCTTATTCTGCTATTAACACTGGGTGCCTGCGCGAATTTAAAGGAGCTGACAAGCTATGCACCGGAGGGTATCAAACAGGTTGCTGATGATCTGACTGAACTCGATAAAGACATATCGACAGAGGAGGAAATCCAGATTGGTGAACAGATGATTTCTGGAATTCTGGGTGCTGCACCAGTGGTTGCAAACCCTCAACTGCAGAAGTATGTTAACGACGTAGGTGCCTGGGTTGCCAGGCAAACAGTTCGTGATGATTTACCCTGGCATTTTGCTGTTATTGACTCAGGCGGGATTAACGCATTTGCGGCACCGGGTGGTTATATTGTACTCACCAGAGGGCTGTTTAAATTGATTGAGAATGAAGCCCAGCTGGCGGGTGTACTGGCCCACGAAGTAGGACATGTGGTCGGTAAGCATCATTTAATTGCAGTAAAAAATTCGATGAAGCAGGAGTATTGGGTTGGGCTTGGAACAAAGTTACTCGGTACCCCCGAAGGATTAACTCGACTGGTGAATGCTGGTTTAAAGCTTTATGCAACGGGATTAGACAGGGAGTATGAGTATCTGGCTGATTCACGAGCGGTAGTGTTTTCGGCAAGAGCTGGATACGATCCTTACGCCTTCCTCAATGTGCTGGCCGCTATTGACAACATTAATCCCTCCGAAGAATCGCTGACGGTACTGTTAAAAACACACCCACCTACTCAGGATCGGATAAGTCGATTATTAACCAAGATGGATGGCAAATTGAACCGGTATGCTGATGGTAGAGTTAACACTGCGAGATTTAAATCAGTTATGAGAACGGTTAAACCCTGACAGGGGTTATTTTCTGCGTAATACATCGACACATACAGCAACAATTTCAATACTAGTTATAATCCATAAACTTCCACAATTCAGTTAAAATACACTGAAATTTAAATAAAAGGTTGCGCACATGACCATCATCAAACAGGCTGATTTAATCGAAAGCATTGCTGGCGCGTTGCAATTTATCTCTTACTACCATCCGAAAGATTTCATTCAGGCGATGGATCAGGCTTACCAGCGTGAACAGAATCCTGCAGCCAAAGATGCGATAGCCCAGATCTTAATTAACTCGCGTATGTGTGCGATCGGGCATAGACCGATTTGTCAGGATACCGGAATTGTCACGGTATTTCTGAAAGTAGGCATGAATGTGCAATGGCAGGGCGAACTATCGGTTACCGATATGTGTAACGAGGGTATTCGGCAGGCTTATATGAATCCCGATAACATTTTACGTGCTTCTATTCTGAGCGATCCTGATGGTGCGCGTAATAATACCGGTGATAATACGCCCGGCGTTATTCATTACGAAATTGTGCCGGGTGACAGGGTCGAAGTGCATGTTGCTGCGAAAGGTGGAGGCAGTGAAGCCAAGTCGAAGTTTGCCATGCTCAATCCATCCGATTCGATAGTCGACTGGGTATTGAGTCAGGTGCCATTGATGGGCGCAGGCTGGTGTCCACCGGGTATACTGGGTATTGGGCTCGGCGGTACTGCAGAGAAAGCCATGTTGCTCGCCAAAGAAGCATTGCTGGAACCGATTGATATTCAGGATTTAAAGGCGCGTGGTGCGGGTAATCATGCTGAAGAATTGCGACTCGAACTTTATGACAGGGTGAATCGTCTTGGCATCGGTGCGCAGGGGCTGGGAGGATTGACTACCGTGATGGATATTAAAATTAAGGATTACCCATCGCATGCTGCTAATAAAGCGGTTGCGATTATTCCCAACTGTGCCGCAACGCGACACACGCATTTTAGCCTCGACGGCAGCGGTGCTGCGCAATTGACGCCGCCGAACCTGGAAGACTGGCCTGAAGTTACACGCGAGTCAGGCGCCAATGTAAAGCGAGTCGATTTAAAAACTGTGACTCGTGAAGAAGTCAAAACCTGGCAGCCCCGTGATACCCTGAGGTTAAACAGAAAAATGCTTACCGGGCGCGATGCTGCGCAAAAGAAACTGAC
>JAAEOZ010000015.1 GCA_024222685.1 Gammaproteobacteria bacterium
GTTGGCCCTTCAAAGCATGGGTAACACTATTATTCATTCGTCTGGATACATATTCTTCGCTGATATCTTCAACCTGTCTGATTGCGTGCTTCAATTGATCGATGTCAGCGGTATCAATTATTAATTCAAGTTGATCACGTATACGCACGATGTCGGCATATTCCGAATCTGACAGTAATTGATTTCCATCACTTGCCAGAGCTGAATCAATCGCTTCAATTACCCTTCTGGATTCAACTTGCTGCTCTATGTGCATTCGTGATGCGACATCGTTTCGAGCGTTATTCATGGAAGTCCGTAGCATTGTTTCAATTTCACTGTCAGTTAAACCATAAGATGGTTTGACGACTATATCGGCGTTGACACCACTCGTTTTCTCTTCGGCGAGTACAGATAACAGGCCATCCGCGTCCACCTGATAAGTTACTCGGATTCGAGCGGAACCTGCTACCATCGGTGGAATACCGGTCAGATTAAACCGAGCAAGTGATCTACAGTCTGAAACCAGCTCACGCTCCCCCTGGAGAACATGCACAGACATAGAAGTCTGCCCGTCTTTAAAAGTAGTGAAATCCTGAGCCTTTGCTACAGGAATTGCTGTGTTTCGTTGGATAATTTTTTCACAAAGCCCCCCCATTGTTTCAATTCCCAGAGAAAGCGGTAATACATCTAGCAATAGCATATCCTGCGCGGGCTTATTACCGGCTAGAATATCCGCCTGGATAGCTGCGCCGATAGCAACCACCTGATCCGGATTTTGCTCGCACATCGGTTGTTTCTCGAAAAAATCTCCGACCAGTTTATTAACAAGCTGAACTCTTGTTGAGCCGCCAACCATAACAACTTCTGATATCTCTGCTTTGTCAATCCCGGCATCACGTAGTATACGACGACAGGGAACAATGGTTTTTCTTACCAACGGTAAAATCAACTCTTCCATTGTCACTCGATCAAGCATTCCTGCCCAGTTGATGTTAGCGTGTTCGATTTCTATTTCTGTGCGGTCATTACAGGTTAGGGACTCCTTTGCCTGGCGTGCTGCGATCAATAATTTTCTTGAAAGCACTGCATCTAACTTTTTTAGATCAGCCTGTATTATTATCCATTCTGCAATCACATGATCCATGTCATCACCGCCGAGTGATGAATCACCCCCAGTTGCAAGAACCTCGAATACACCTTTGTTTAACCGAAGTATAGAAATATCAAAAGTACCACCACCCAGATCATAAACTGCAATTACTGTTTCTTCTTTCTGATCTAGTCCATATGCCACAGCTGCAGCAGTTGGCTCATTAAGTAAACGAAAAACATTTAGTCCGGCGAGACGAGCAGCATCTCTGGTAGCCTGACGTTGTGCATCGTCAAAATAAGCCGGAACTGTAATCACTACTCCGTCTAAACTATCACCTAGAGTGTACTCGGCTCTTTGTGCGAGAGATTTCAAGATATCAGCCGATACTTCGGTTGCGCTGACACTGCCGTTAGATGTTTTTACTCTCGGTACAGTCGAACCTTCTGGGGTATCCAGTTCATAGGGCATAAGGTTACCAGGGTATGTGATATCTTCGACTCCTCGTCCCATCAGCCGCTTAATCGATGACAGTGTATTATGAGGATCTGTAGTTTGCTTCGACCTCGCAGCTTCTCCAACTAATGGTGGATTTGCACCATAAAAAACTATTGATGGTAAAAGTGCCCTGCCCTCAGCATCAGTAAGTACCTCAGCCTGGCCACTACGTACAGTCGCTACCAGAGAGTTAGTAGTACCTAAATCGATTCCTGCCGAAAGTCGATGTTGGTGAGGTGCAGTCGATTGACCGGGTTCAGCTATTTGTAACAGTGACATTGAGGTATTTAGTAGTACGCTTCTTCAAGTTCAAGTTGCAATTCTGCAACCTGTTCCTGAATTCGTTGGATGAATTGCATTTTTCGACTTATGGCGCGTGCCACGTCTAAATCTCCTGATTGATAATACCCGACAAATTCGTCGGCGAGTGCACTAGCCTTGTTTTGGAGTGTAGCTTCTATGCTGTCACATTCCTCCTGTGGGGTATGATGGTTACGACAGGCATCAAGCTTTTCTCTAAGCTCAATTTGTTCCATCAGAAACGCTGTATCTGATGTTGTCTCACTATCATTATCAATTTCAATACCTGACACTTCAAGTAAATAGCGTGATCTTTTAACCGGATCTATAAGTGTCTGATAGGCTTCATTCACCCGTGATGCCTGTTGAACTGACAGGCGTTTGTCCTGATCGCTTGCAGTTACAAAACGATCTGGGTGAAATCTTGCCTGGAGTTGTTGTTGGCGAGCATGTAATGTCGATTTATCGATATCGAAACCGATATCGATATCAAATAGATCAAAATAGTTTTGCTTAAAATCCAGTACTTGCATAGGGTGTATAGCCGACAGTTAGAGTCAAACGGTAAAGCTTTCTCCACACCCACAGGCATTTTTGGCATTTGGATTTTTAAATTGAAAGCCTTCATTGAGACCTTCTTTTCCGAAGTCGACTTCGGTACCATCGAGGAATAACAGGCTTTTGGAATCGATAACCACCTTAACACCCCTGCTTTCAAACACCTGATCATCATTCTGTAGTTCGTCAACGAACTCAAGCACATAGGCCAGGCCAGAACAACCTGTTGTTTTTACACCCAGTCGCAATCCAATACCTTTGCCACGATTGGTCAGAAAATTCCGTACTCGATCTGCAGCTATTTCTGTTAGTTGAATGCCCATTACATAACCTCTTTTATACTGCAGCCTGCCGAATAATCGCCGGCAATTTATTAACTAATTGTGCCAGCTTATTAATCAAAGCATCGACCTGTTGGAGTGTATTATCAAAACCCATACTCACACGTACTTCATTCTGCGCTATGTTATCTTCGATCTGCATGGCCTTAAGCACGTGGCTGGGCTGGGTAACTTCGCTATGACAGGCTGATCCGCTGGCCAGCGCAAATCCTGATTTATCCAGTTCCATCAATAGTGTTTCACCATGATAAAAAGGCAATGCGAAAAAAGTAGTATTCGGTAATCGA
>JAAEOZ010000016.1 GCA_024222685.1 Gammaproteobacteria bacterium
CCCGTTAGATGGCATACAGTGGAGTTGTGAATCGTCACTAAAAAAGCCGGAAAGACGGCTCGTGGTAAATACGAATGGGCGGTCGCGGTTGTGCAAAATATATTTAAAAGCATTAACAATATCTATACCGGTAAGGCAGTAACATCAGATAACTGGCGCCAGAACCATCGAATACCCTGACTCGAAGCTTCGTAGAGTTAATGAGAAAGTAACCTGCATTTCTCTCCTGTCTCAATTATAGCCGTTTTTTATATGATGCGGGAGGGCGGTGCAATAAAAAGGGTTAGTGTCAATGCTGTCCCAGGTACTTCGTCTGGTCGAGCCGGTAAAGGTCTCGATGAAGGTATTTCCTCAAGCCAGCTACAATAATCGTAGGGCGGCCTTTAAACTTCACATTGGACTCGACTAGCAGAGCTGGATTGGGCGACGAATTTGGGGCATGGGGTAATATAGAACGTTGGAGTGCCTGATTTCAATGTTCTGCTGATTGATAGATGGAGCTTGTTTCGGTTATGATTCCAGCTAAACTCAAAGCCGTAATAACCATTTTACCCTTCCAGGAAAAACAACATATGAAATATTTGAGAAATGTAGGTTTGATGGCTCTACTGTGGTTGCCAATGTTACCCGCATATGCTGCGATGGTAGCTACTCATGGATTAACTGCGGAACCCGAACGCGCCCAGATGGCGAGCAGTATGGCGCAGCGCCAACATGTTCAGCAGCAATTGATTGAGTTGGGAGTTGAGCCAGCAGCGGCAGTCAATCGAGTCAATCAGATGACTGACCAGCAAATTGCCAATTTGCAGGGGAAAATCACTGAGTTACCTGCTGGGGCCGGTATCAGTACAACTGACCTGTTGCTGGTTATTATTCTTGTGATCCTGCTACTGTAAGGCAAATTAGTATTGCCTGATCACAAATCGAAGACCTGACCATGCAATTGTTGTGCTCTTTTCCCTGTACCATTGAGAGATATTAAGTGAAAGCCATTGTAATACCCGTCACTGCTTTCGAGCAGAACTGTTCGCTACTGATTTGTGAGCAAAGCAATAGTGCTGCCGTAGTAGATCCCGGAGGTGATATCGAATTGATACTGGCAGCAATCGATAAAGCCGGCGTCGAAGTGGAAAAAATCCTGGTCACCCATGGTCACATCGATCATGTCGGGGCAGTGTCCGAACTGGCAAAGCGATTGAATCTGCCTATCGAGGGACCACAGCGCGGGGACAAGTTCTGGATCGATCAATTACCCGAGCAAGCCAGTCAATTCGGTTTCGCTAAGTCGGATACCTTTGAGCCGGATCGATGGCTGGAAGATGGTGATATAGTCGATGTAGGTAACGAGAGACTACAGGTCATCCATGCACCGGGTCACAGCCCTGGCCATGTGGTTTTTTATGACCCTGCCGGGGGCCTGGCTGTGGTCGGGGATGTCCTGTTTCAGGGCTCCATCGGTCGCACCGATTTTCCGGGCGGCAATCACCAGGATCTACTAGATTCCATTCGAGAAAAACTTTTCCCCCTGGGTGACGGTATCGAGTTCATTCCAGGGCATGGACCTGCTTCCACCTTTGGAGATGAGCGACGACATAATCCTTTTGTGAGAGATGGGGATTTCGCTGACAGCTAAATTAATGCCCGGTTTTCTATGCGTAGCGCTATACAGGATCAGAGGTAGGAATGCACCCGTCAATTAATCAAAATGTAGTTTTTACATACACCAACAACCTTGATGAAGCCTCCCGGTTCTTTAGAGATGTGATGGAACTGGAGTTTGTCGTGGATCAGGGCTCATGTCATATATATCGCATGAGTGAGCAGTGTTTTCTAGGTATATGCAATCTACCGGATCGACCAGGCGAGCAGGCAGGTGTGACGATTACTATTGTGTCGGATGATGTTGACGGGTGGTACGATTTTTTGACAGCTAAAGGCGTAGAATACCTAAAAGAGCCCTCCCATAGCCCTGAATTCAATGTCTATAGCTCGTTATTCGTTAGTCCCCACGGCTATAGAATTGAGATTCAGAAATTTGATGATAAGAACTGGAGCACCTGTAAGATCGATTAGGGCGGCAAAATATAAGGGCCAGGCTCAACCTCCGCTCCCAGTTTTGAGCGAGATACCGGTAGTCAGAAACTCAAGACCAGATATCGGCGGTGATGCTGTTATACCATCCAACTGCGTATCTTGCCTCATCCCTGCGGAAGGATTTACTGGCATCCCTGGGACTAACACCACCAGCACGCATTTGCTCGAGTTGTTTGCGGAGTATTAAAGTCTGCGATCCCGCCTGGCTGAAATCGCTCATCAAGAGCGCCTGACCTGACAGTTGGTACAGAATTGGCCTCCGGGAGTCCGATCCGCATGATGTGGTTTCAACAATCTCGCTATCAGTTGATGCCTGTCATGTTAATTGCGATGCCAGCAGATATGTTCTCTCTATAAAAAAAACATTCGGGTTGGCTGTTCGAACCCTCATCAGGAGCACTAATTGGAAGTTTTCAAGTCTGATGTAGTGATCGTGGGCGCGGGGGGAGCCGGGCTGCGGGCGGCAATCGCAGTAGCCGAGGCTGACCCGTCGCTAAGCGTAGCGCTGATTTCGAAAGTCTACCCAATGCGCAGCCATACGGTGGCTGCCGAGGGCGGTGCCGCGGGTGTGGTGCGCGACGACGACAG
>JAAEOZ010000017.1 GCA_024222685.1 Gammaproteobacteria bacterium
CATTCAGGGAATCGCCGAACACATACTGCCACGCAACGTGGCCCGCTTTATTGCAGATGGTATCGGGATCAACCTCCGTCGCGCCCAGATGGTCAAAAAAACGTCCGGGAAATTCGCCGGCAATCAACGAACAGGTCCCTGTATAGTGCGTGTGATATATCTTTTCCGCGCCCTCGGCATGCACGATTCCATGGAGGCGGGTTGCGACTTCGTCGAGGGCCTCGTCCCAGCTGATGCGCGTGAACTCACCACTGCCCTTGATACCGGTTCTTCGCAGGGGATGTAGCAAACGTGCGGTCTCATCACGCCATACGCCGTTATAGGAGATCGAGCACTTGCCGCACAATCGTCCCTTGTTTGTCGGATGATCGGCATTTCCTTTCACCTGGGAGACCGTCCCATTACGCTTCGTTACGACGATGCCGCATCCGTCATAACAATCGCGCGGGCAGGTAGTTCTTAAAATTTCCTCAGGTTCTCTAAACACTATGCTCAGAATTCTCCATCTTTCAATTTGGGTCTTCGCTGGTAACGCCTGACGACCAGAATATCTACCTTTGGATATAACTTGTCAATTCTTTCGAGACACCTGCAATGTATCCGCTAACTGGTCTCTGATCGGCACGTCCTGTGTGAAAACTATTTGCCAAAAAATAAAGTGGTGAACGAGCGCTACAATTTGATCAATATTCACTATAGAGTGGTTTATGGGATACGAATTTGGCGCATTTTAATCCCGGTAGTGGGAAATAATTCTTTACTCGAATTAACTTTTTGAGTTTTCACTCAGCCCGGACACTTTGCGGACTTCTACGCATTAAATAAAAGCAGGTAAAATCCTGACTACTTCACTCGGTTGAAGCGAGTCTGTTGGTGGAGTAAGGTGATCCGATAAACTCTTAGCCAGGAAGACACCACATGCGGCTTCCAGATAAAGTTATCTCAATAGTTAAAGCGGGTGTAAGCACGCTACGCCTGAATCCCTCGCCACCATCAACACATTGGAAGAGCCTGTGTGCATTCACACTGATATTACTGGCTTTCCTCCATGTGCCAGGAACAGGAAGGGCAGAGAAAAATTATTTTCAGATTATTAATGGGACACGGGACGCGGTAAGTGATGATTTTATCCAGGATCGAGGATATACGGTTTACTTCAACTATGACGGTAAGAAGTTTCTCCTGGACACAGGAAATAGTGAGCACAGCCTTATTAGGAATTTAAAAATTGCAGGGGTACAAACGGATGAATTAGATTTCGTTGCAATGTCGCACAGTCACAAGGATCATACTAGTGGCTGGCTGTACCTTAGAAGGCAACGACCTCAACTACTCATATACATACCTACAGGAAGAGTATTTTCCTATTCGGCCAAGTTTAATGTGGTAAGCGATGATGTGAAGATATCCCCCAATATTTTCCTGCTCTACACACATGATGAGTCTGGCTCTGTAGGCATAAAAGACGAACTGTCTTTACTTATCAACACCAAAAAAGGCCCCTTTCTGTTCACTACAAATTCTCATACCGATTTTATTACGAAGTTGGAGAAGGCGCAGAGTATTCTGGGAGAGGCTGTCTTTTTCCATTCTGGCCATACAGCACGGAGGGTTACTGCTGATAGTGAAATTTTAGCTACGGCAAAAAAGATGAAGAATCTTAATGTAAAACAGGTAAGTCCCAGTCATTCTAATCCTAACCATGACAAAATTTTCGAGCGTGTTTTCGGGGCTGGTTACGTGCCAGCTATCCTGGGCAAAAAGGTTCCGCTCGAACCCGTGCCCTGATCGCTTTACTACCAGCTTTTTCGCTCCCTGGTTATCTATAATAATTGTCTCCACTGGGCACTTTTGCGACAAACGCTATTGTTTTATTAACGCTACTGAAGGCACATTGCGTCTAGCCTGGCATTTCTGATAATAACATTCCGAGTTTGACTTCAACCGGTGCCTACACCATGCTGTCGCCCCGAAACGTCACCAGGAATCGCATGTCCACCCAATCCTCCCCACCGGGCTTTCTCGTTGTCATCTTCGTCATGGTGCTTGCCGAGTCCGCCAGTATCATGTCAACCGATTTATACACTCCGAGCCTGCCAGATCTTGTCACCTGGTTCAACACGACGCCTGAACTACTGAAACTGACCATCAGTATCAACGTAATCGCCTACGGCGCGGCACAAATCATCTATGGCCCGCTAGCCGATCGCTTTGGCCGCCGTCCGGTCATGCTGACCGCGATCTCGCTATTCATCCTCTCCAGCCTGTTATGTGCGTTCGTGCGAACGATCGACGAGTTACTCATCGCGCGAGTCCTGCAGGGCCTGTTCGCATCGGCTGAAGCGGTCATTTGCCTCGCGGTATTTCGCGATCTGTTCGACGAAAAGCAGCAGATCAAGGCCTACGCCATTTACGGCATGGCAATCGCGGTTGCCCCGGCGGTTGCCCCGGTTCTGGGTGGTTACATCCACGTTTATCTTGGCTGGCAATACAACTTTTACCTGACCGCGTCTCTGGCAAGCATCGCTGCACTTCTGATCTATCTTCTATTGCCCGAGTCCGGCAA
>JAAEOZ010000018.1 GCA_024222685.1 Gammaproteobacteria bacterium
ATGCCGTTTTTGCAGGAGCAAAAAACGGTTGCTACGCACTTCATCGGGTTCTGGGCGCGGCAGGTTTTTGCTCCTGCAAAACCTGCATACACTACGTCCACGTAGATAACGTAAAAACCACTGAAATTTATACCCATGTCATAGGTAGAGGCGGCTCTGCCGTAATAAGCCCACTAGAAAATATTTTCGGCCTGCAAAACCATGATTTTGCAAAAAATAAAGACTACAAAAAGATAAATTAGCTACCATATTCAATGCTTCGAACCTTTAACCGTCTCATTAACCCGCCTAAGTGCCAGACTTAATCCATATTGAATAAGTTTTGCCGATAGCCCTGCGAAGCGGTTTGCTGTATGCTGCGCAGCCTCCCGCAGCTTTGTTGCGTGTTTAAACTATCCTGCCGAGATACTGATGCCTTTTAATGCCCTGGGTCTGTCCACCCCTATTGTCGATGCTGTCAACAAACAGGGTTACGACACACCATCGCCAATTCAGGCGAAAGCGATTCCTGCCGTGCTCAAGGGTAAAGACCTGATGGGTGCCGCGCAAACCGGGACCGGTAAGACTGCCGGATTTACACTACCGATATTGCATCGGTTGTCAGCGGGTTCAGCGGCTAAATCAAACCAGGTGCGCGCACTGGTATTGACACCTACCCGCGAACTGGCTGCCCAGGTCGGTGACAGTGTAGCTACCTACGGCATCAACCTGCCATTGCGTTCGGCTGTTGTATTTGGCGGCGTGAAAATCAACCCGCAAATGATGAAACTCAGAAAAGGCGTCGATATTCTGGTTGCAACGCCGGGGCGCCTGCTCGATCTGTACCAGCAAAACGCCGTAAAGTTCAATCATCTCGAAGTACTGGTGCTCGACGAGGCAGACCGTATGCTCGACATGGGTTTTATTCATGACATTAAAAAAATTCTCGCATTGTTGCCGAAACGGCGACAGAACCTGCTGTTCTCGGCAACCTTTTCCAACGACATTAGAAAGCTTGCTCGTGGCCTCTTGAACGACCCGGTAGAAGTTTCAGTGGCTCCACCAAACAGTACAGTAAAGTCAGTTTCGCAGCTGGTTGTGCCGGTCGATAAAGCCAGAAAATCAGCCTTACTAACCCATTTGATCAAGCAGAATAAATGGCAGCAGGTGCTGGTATTCATGCGCACCAAACACGGCGCCAACCGGCTCACAAAACACCTCGTTGGAAAAGGCATTAAGGCAGCGGCGATTCATGGCAACAAAAGCCAGGGAGCCCGTACCAGAGCGCTCAGTGAATTCAAACAAAACAGCATTACCGTGCTGGTAGCAACCGACATTGCGGCCCGAGGTCTCGATATCAGTCAGCTTCCCCATGTAGTAAACTTTGATCTGCCAAATGTTGCCGAGGATTACATACATCGTATTGGGCGTACCGGTCGTGCCGGTGCTGGTGGACACGCGGTTTCTTTAGTGAGCGCAGATGAAATTGAGCAGTTAAACGATATTCAGAATCTGATCAAACAGCTTATTGAACGCGAATTCATCGATGGCTTTGAACCGGATCATAATCTGCCGGAGACGTGTTTGAAGCAGCGCCCGAAGAAACCGAAAAAACCCGCCAGCAACAGAGCGTCAGGGAAAGCTGGACGAAACCATCGGACTGGATCACGATCCAGATTTTAATTAAGCGACACATTTTATGCCAAAACTGGTTTTAGTATTGTTATTCATCTTTCCGCTGGCTTCACTGGCGGATCTGGTAGTCAGTAATGCCTGGATCAGGAATCTACCACCGTCAGTTCCGGTACGAGCGGGCTACATGGAAATTCTTAACCCCGCAACTGAAGCCGTCAGCATAAAATCAATCACGAGTCCGGCATTTGACAGCATCGAAATACATCAAACCATCATGAAAGACGGCGTTATGTCGATGGAACCGGTTATAAATCTAACCATAGAAGCCAATTCAAAAGTCGTACTCAAACCCGGCGGTATACATTTGATGCTGATACATCCTGCCGAACCGATTATTCCTGGTGATGAAATTCGAATCGACATTACATTGAGTGACGAGTCGCATCAATCTGTGAGCTTTACGGTAAAGAAATAATCCGCGACAAATGAATTCAGAAATACTGGTATGTTCGCTCTGCTGGCACCAGTGAACTTGCTATCAAGCGTAAATTTCTATCTTCATCGTTAGCTACGCGGTCCTGAAACTCCAGTAACATTTTTCCACCGAGAGTCTGATTCCAGAACCATTCGCCTAATTGCGAAGATGACGGACGCCCTCCATCAGCCAACGCTGCTTCAAAGTAAAAAGCCTTAATATCATCAACACAAAACCGTGCGCGCGAGACGACTGCCATACCTTTGGGATTATGCATCGGATCGTCAGTAAAAAAGCGCTGAATAAATTCGACTGCCGAGAGCGGCTCCAGCCCGCTGATGCCGGTAGATGTTCTTGCAGTACGGTTTGTATACGCCTGCCATAAAGGTAACAGGCCAGATACTTCAGCGACAGCATCATTAGCCGAACCAGTCACCGGACCATGCCAGCCAGCCTCATCTACTACGCGGTTGTGATCTACAGCAAAGTCCTCGAGGACTGGTTCTAATGCAGGTCGATCGAGCAGTGCCAGGGCAGCTGTTAGTACCTGGCGTTGTAACTCAACATCATCGGGTTCACCTAGCGGACGGCCCAGCTCAAATGGCACCCAAAGCGCCCGGGGTGGACGCATTTTTTCTACGTGCTCGCGCACCAGCGCAACGACCACGGGTGCTAAACCTTCGTCTTCGAAGTAATGGGCCAGCCCGCTCACGGCGCGCGTACAGGCGGGTCACACCGGCGCCAGGACGACTGTGTTAACACCTAAAGCGAGCATGGATCTACCGAGTTCTCTTGCCTTGTTTTCGAGTTTCTCGGGACTGGTTGCGCCCATAAACGCATAATGCGTTTCGGCAGCTTTACCAATGCACTCGTCCTTCTCGAGTTCGAGTAAGCGATCGCGTGGCAACATGACATTCAAATCCTGCTGAAATCCTGTGCGGTCAAAATTGGTGGAGACATGGCTACAGAGAATATCTGTATCTGCAATATCATTTTTAATTGTGCGATATCCCGTCTCATTAGACAGCATCGGTCTCTCACCACGAACAATAAAACCCGCTGTCGAAACTATGGAGACATGCCTTTGCTTTGCACTTACCGGTTTGTTTAAGGGAGTATCCCTGTAGACAGGGCAATTGAGATTGGCGATTACGCTTCTTTCCGGTTCGGGTACATCAGCGAGCCGAACCATTTCAGTTGTTCCCGCGCATCGAAATTGAAGTCGCGCTATAGTGAATATGAAAGTGATAACAACTGGATAACATACCCTGATGGTAGCTGATCAAGTTATTGCCTTCAAGCGCAATATCCTCGGCACTCCATGCATAACCAGACCAAAATATCTACGCTGCTATTCGAATCGCCCGATACCAGCATAGACAGCTTTTGCCAGACATGCGGTTCCGGTCTGAATGGCGCCAGGCCCAGCGTCAGGCAAAGTACAATTAACAGGGAGAATGGTATTTTAGTTAGCATCAGGACTTTGTTTTATCGGGCAGAAATA
>JAAEOZ010000019.1 GCA_024222685.1 Gammaproteobacteria bacterium
CGGGTATTCCTTCAACCACTTTATTTGGTCTTTCGATGAGTGGCTATTCCGGGTTTTACTTTTGTGCAGTGGTGCTAATTCTGGCTTTTTATGTGTCGTTAAAAATATTCCGTTCGCCTTTCGGAATGAAGTTGCGGGCAATCAAGTCCAATCAGACCAGGATGAAGTATACCGGGTTTAACACGCGCCCTTATTTGTTAACTGCTTTTATCATTTCAGGTATGTATGCGGGGCTGGCCGGAACATTGTTGGCAGTTACCGACCCTCTGGCTGGTGCTGAGCGTATGCAATGGACCGCTTCGGGTGAAGTCGTATTGATGACTATTCTGGGTGGCGCAGGCACGTTGATCGGACCATTACTCGGCGTCGGTATTATTAAATATTTTGAAAATATTTTTTCTGCTTTGAATGAGGGAGCTTTACACGCTGTATTTGATTTTCTACCTGAATTTCTTGAAAATTTTCTGGTATTAATTACACATCCTTTTGTTGGTGAAGGCTGGCATTTGACCCTTGGTGCATTGTTTATGATTGTCGTTATATTTCTTCCGGGTGGTGTTATGGAAGGTTTCGATCGAATTAGCAACTACATCAAAAGTAAATACTCTTCAGGAGATGATGATTCAGCTGACGATACAGAGGCCGATCTTCAAACTAGTGATGCGAGGGCGGAATAATCATGGAAAATAACATCGTACTCGAAATCGAAAACGTTAATAAAACCTTTGGAGGTTTAAAAGCGTTAACTGAGATTAATTTACAAATCGAAGAAGGCAAGACGCATGCGATTATCGGGCCGAATGGCGCGGGTAAATCAACACTGTTGAATGTCTGCATAGGGCGTCTTGTACCTGATACCGGTAGTGTTACTTTCGGTGGCATCAATATGGTCGGTTTACAACCCCATGAAATTAATCATGCCGGGATGGTGCGAGTATTTCAAACCCCTGAAATTTTCCCTGATTTAACTCTACTGGAAAACGTAATGATCCCGGCCCTGGCTAAACGTGACGGTACTTTTTGCTTTAATGCTTTCAAGGATATGCGAAATCAAAAAGATATTCGGGAAGAAGCCAATCATGCCCTCGATGATGTCGGTCTAATAAAATTTAAAGACGACTATGCAGGTACTATTTCACGTGGTGATAAACGTCGTTTAGAACTATCCATGGGTTTAATTCAGCGTCCAAAGCTTTTATTACTCGATGAACCAACTGCAGGAATGGCACGTCACGATACCAATAGCACGATTGATTTATTGCAG
Source organism: Gammaproteobacteria bacterium (assembly GCA_024222685.1). Classification (GTDB taxonomy): domain Bacteria; phylum Pseudomonadota; class Gammaproteobacteria. Next base: position 1,265 of record JAAEOZ010000019.1, read on the forward strand.
AAGATAAAAGAGAGGGGCATGACTAAAGTCATCATCGAGCACGATATGCATGTTGTATTCAGTCTGGCTGATCACATTAGTGTACTCGCGCAGGGCGAAATCATTGTCAGTGGCCCACCCGATGAAATACGCGGCAACCCGATTGTTAAAGAAGCTTATCTGGGCGGAGAAGAATTATGATTCAGTCTGTGTCATTACCAGTAGAAAAACCGGTTGTAAATATGGGCGGAAGTCCCGCATTTTTTTCCTGTTGGGATATTCATTCGTATTACGGCGAAAGTTATATCGTACAAGGCGTTTCATTTGATATACGCGAAGGTGAGATTGTCGCCTTGCTGGGTCGAAATGGCGCTGGTAAGACATCGACCTTACGATCCATTGCCCGCCTCGATAGCCCACAGCTTCGTAAAGGCGAAATCTGGCTGGATCACAAACCGTTACACGAAATGGCCTCACATGAGGCCTCGCGCCTCGGCGTAGGACTGGTGCCGGAAGATCGTCGTATCATCCAGGGTTTAACTGTACAGGAGAATTTAGAGCTGGCCCAAATTGAGCCGCCACATGGCTGGACTATAGAGCGAATCTATAAACATTTTCCGCGCCTTGCCGAACGGCGTAACCAGCAGGGCACTACTCTTTCGGGTGGTGAACAGCAAATGCTTGCCGTTGCGCGAGCACTTGCCCGGGATATTAAATTATTGTTGTTGGACGAGCCTTACGAGGGTCTGGCGCCAGTCATCGTTCAGGAAATTGCGCGAATTGTCAGCGATATCAAAAAGTTAGGTATTACAACTATTATCGTTGAGCAAAACGCGGTAGCGGCGTTGAAGCTGGCTGACCGAGCCATTATTCTCGATATGGGCCAGATTGTTTTCGATGGCACCTCCCAGGAAGTGCTGGACGATGCTGAAATGCGCCAGGAATATCTTGCTATTTAGCTGCTGAACATAAACCGAGTACTCAGGTCACTCAATATCTAAACAAGTTCGGGTCATAGAAAAATGAACACAGGTAAGTACGACTACATGGTCGATTTTCATGATGCATTACGTGTCATGGAAGTACACTTTGATGATCTGGTGTTTGAAAATAGTGCAATGGTCGATGAAATATATGATCACATTGAACGTGCTATAGCAAGCAGTGGCCAGAGCAAATGGTTTTTCCTGGTGAATTATAAGAACTGTCGGATTTATGAAACCGCGTGGATACGGTTTTCGCAACGAGGCAAGAGCCTTAATATCGCTCATTCAATGGGATCTGTGCGTTTTGCGGTAAGAGAAGATCTGGGACAAACCATAGAAAATAGTGCGAAAAAACAGAATTTTGACCCTAACCTGTTTAACTCTAGAGACGAAGCTTTAGCAGAAATCGAAAGAATGCGTCAGGCTCAGGGGTTATAAGTAGAAACACTGTAGCCGAAATCAACCGGCTATCTTGTCGCCAGGCGGGAGTCAATGTTACATTAGCATGCTCAATGCCAGCGATAAAAAAAATAGAACCCGAACCTATAGCCAATTAACCGAGGTAGATACTATGTCTGAAAGTAAAACCTATCCAGTACCTGCTGAATTTGCAGCGCAGGCAAATGTTAACGCCGAACAATATGCCGAAATGTACAGGCAATCGATTGAGGATCCCGAAGGTTTCTGGTCTGAACAGGCTGAAAACTATATTTCCTGGTTTAAACCGTGGAACTCGGTAAGCGACTGGAGTTTTGGCGAAGACGTTCATATCAAGTGGTTCGAGGGTGCCGAGCTAAACGTATCCTATAACTGTCTTGACCGCCACCTTGATACCCGTGGTGATCAGGTCGCGATCATCTGGGAAAGTGATGACCCGAATGAAGATCGTAAAATTACCTATGCAGAACTGCATGAAGAGGTCTGTAAATTCGCCAATGTGCTAAAAAGTCGCGGTGTCAAGAAGGGTGATTGCGTTTCTATATACATGCCCATGGTACCCGAAGCAGCAGTAGCGATGCTTGCCTGTACTCGCATTGGTGCATTGCATTCGATTGTTTTTGGTGGTTTTTCACCCGATGCATTGCGCGACCGAATACAGGATTCCGACTGCCAGGTTGTTATTACTGCTGACCAGTCGGTACGCGGCGGTAAGCGTGTGCCTCTTAAATCGAATGCAGACATCGCAGTAAGTGCATGTCCTAATGTTAATACGGTTGTTGTCATTCGTCGCGGAGGAGATCCGGTAGAGTGGACCGATGGGCGAGATATCTGGTATCACGAAGCAATGGCGGATGCCTCTGAAAATTGTGATCCTGAAATTATGGGAGCCGAAGACCCGATGTTTATACTCTATACGTCGGGATCAACAGGAAAACCCAAGGGTGTGCTGCATTCAACTGCAGGATACCTGCTTCAGACTGCGATGACCCACAAACTGGTGTTCGATTATAAAGACGGTGAAGTTTACTGGTGTACCGCCGATGTTGGCTGGGTTACCGGACATAGCTATATTGTTTATGGACCGCTGGCGAACGGTGCGACAACATTAATGTTTGAAGGTATTCCTACCTACCCGGATATCTCAAGGTTCTGGCAGGTCTGCGACAAGCACGACGTATCGATTTTCTACACAGCCCCGACTGCTATCCGCGCGCTGATGGGTGCCGGTGACGAGCCGGTGAAAAAGACTAAACGGAGTTCCCTGCGTCTGTTAGGTACGGTCGGTGAACCGATCAATCCGGAGGCCTGGGAGTGGTACCACAATGTCGTCGGCAACGGTCGTTGTCCGATTGTCGATACCTGGTGGCAGACCGAAACCGGCGCGCATATGATGACACCTCTACCGGGTGCAACAGCCACTAAACCTGGCTCAGCCACATTCCCGTTCTTCGGTGTACAACCGGTTTTACTGGATGACCAGGGTAACGAAATAGACGGAAATCCAGCCGAGGGTAATCTGGCCATTAAAGCACCCTGGCCATCGATGATGCGTACTGTCTATGGCGATCACAAACGTTTCTACGAAACCTACTTCGCCATGTTCAAAGACTATTACTTTACCGGTGACGGAGCGCGTCGCGATGAAGATGGCTATTACTGGATAACCGGTCGCGTAGATGACGTACTCAATGTATCGGGACATCGACTGGGTACTGCTGAGATTGAATCGGCACTGGTTAAACACGAAAAAGTCGCTGAATCTGCCGTGGTGGGTTATCCGCACGATATAACCGGGCAGGGTATTTATGCTTATGTCACATTGATGGTGGGTGAAGAAGGAAGTGATGACCTCGAGAAGGAGCTGGTCTCTCTGGTCCGTAAGGAAATCGGACCTATTGCCAAAGTCAATATCATTCAGTGGGCACCGGGCTTACCTAAAACGCGCTCCGGTAAAATCATGCGACGCATATTACGCAAAGTTGCTGCCAATGAAGTTGATGCACTGGGTGATACCTCGACACTGGCCGATCCGAGTGTAGTGGATGATTTAATCGA
>JAAEOZ010000020.1 GCA_024222685.1 Gammaproteobacteria bacterium
TAATAATATTATCTCAAATAATACTTCTATTGGAGCAACAGCTGGGAATGCCACGGGAATTCATATTTTTTATACTGATTCAGTTACTGTTGTTCAAAATAATCAATTCTTGTCCAATACTGGCGGTGGCATGCAAGTTGAGTTTTCTGAGGGTATTACAATAAAGAATAATAGATTTGAATATAATGCAACTAATAGTTATGGTGGCGGGATTCTTGAATATCAGTGTAGCAATACACAAATCATACAAAATGAGTTTCATGGGAATGAAAGCCGTGCTGGCGGCGGGATTTTTGAACAAGAATGCACAAATACCGAGATAACAGAAAATAAGATAATCGGTAACACTGCTTCGGAATTTGGAGGAGCGTTGAATTTATATCTGTCTACTAATACTAAAATAATAAATAATATTATTGCACAAAATAGTGGTGGTAGTTTTGGTGGCGGTTTGGTTATAAGTAATTCAACAGAAAACACTTTTTTCGGAGAAAAATTTAATATCGGAGTCATCTACGCTGCTGAAGGAGAGGATTTTTTAAATGAGTCAAATCAATCAGGGCAAAAGACTTCTAAAAATAATATCATCACACAACAAAACAGCGGAATAGAAGTTATTAATAATACGATCACACAAAATACTGCCATTGTGGGCGGCGGTATTTACACTGAGTTTTCCGATGTGATAGTCATGAATACCATTCTGTGGGGCGACACTGCCACCTCCGGTCTTGGCCCGGAAATCGACATTGACGGCGGCACGGTGGATGTGAGGTATTCCAATATTGATTCCATGGCAGTATTTGGAACGATTAACAGTTTTTCGAACAACATCAATGCCGATCCGCTGTTATCCGATTCATTGTTTCATCTGTCAGACGCCAGTCTCTGTATTGCTGCCGGCGTTGATTCAATTGAAATCGGTGGTAGCTGGTATTTCTGCCCGCCTTATGACATTTATGGCAATCCGCGCCCGGACCCACCCGGCAAAAATCCGGATATGGGGGCTTGTGAATCGCCACTGGGCAATCCGGTAGGAATAGAAACCAGCCCATTGGAGCAGTTGCCAAAGACATACTCACTCAACCAAAACTACCCCAACCCCTTCAATCCCAGCACCACAGTTGAATTTGCCCTGCCTCACGCTGGTTTTGTCACACTGAAGATTTACAATATTCTGGGAAAAGAGGTTGCGACGCTGGTTTCGGAAAGACTAACGGCAGGTAAATATGAGTATCAGTGGGATGCTTCCCGGGAAGGCGGGGTAGCCAGCGGGGTTTATTTCTATCGCCTGCAAACTGAAAGCGACTTTGTGCAGACGAAGAAATTGTTGCTTTTAAAATAGAAAAGAGGTTGAACATTTGTAGGAGCCATCTCCGGATGGCGAACAGCTGGATCCGATGTTTAGGCTGTAGTAGCTGTCTCCTGGCAGCAAAGAAGAATAAGAGGCATTCCTATAAAATAGGAGCACATCATGAACATTTGTAACAAAATTATCATCATTATATGCGTTATCATTCTGTTGAGTGATTCAGCAGTTATTTCCCGGAACAATCAACGTGCTTCATCAAAAAATCGTACAGCCGAAAAGTTCGAATATCTGCCGGACATGATTGTAGTAAAATTCAAAGACTGCGTGAGTTTCGGGGAAAGGGCAACCGCAACCGGCATCACTTCCGTTGATGCACTGTTCTCCCGCTTCGGTGTTTATGAAATGAAGCAGGTGCTCAAAGAAAGCGCACTGAAACCAGGCATTGACCGTACCGTCGCCGTTGAGAGCATTTACAACCTGAAATTCAACAGCAATGCAGATGCAGCGGATGTGGCGCGGACGTTCAGCCGCAATCCCCATATCGAATATGCCGAGCCCAAAAGACTCTGCCGCTTTTTTGATATTCCCAATGATCCCCAATATAATATCATGAGCCAGTTTCCTCACGTGCAGGCGCCGGCTGCCTGGGACGTTGTAAAGGGCGAGCAGGGAAATGTGATTATCGCCGTACCCGATGGCGGCGCCGAGTGGCGGCATGAAGATTTGGTCGATAATATCTGGAATAATTTAGGTGAGGACGCCGACGGAGATGGACACACCATCGAGCATAACGGTGTGAGTTGGGAATTCGATCCCGGCGACATCAACGGTAGCGATGACGACGGCAACGGTTTTATCGATGATTTCATCGGCTGGAATTTTAATAACAACAGCAGCGATCCCACCGGACTCCCCCATCCAATGATTTTTAATTATAATGTCCGGCACGGCACCGCCACCGCCGGGATTGCCGCCGCAGTGACCAACAACAACATTGGGGTTGCCAGCCTCAGTTGGAATTGTAAATTAATGCCCATTAATGTTTCCCATGAATCAATTGGTACCTGGTATCAATTGTGGGGATTTGAAGGAATTGCCTATGCCGCCGCCAATGGCGCCGATGTATTAAGCACCAGTTGGGGCGGTTATGGATTCAGTTCCCATTTTGAGCAGGACATGATCGATTTTGCATATTACAATGGTACATTAGTAGTCTCCGCGGTAGGTAACGGTGGCCCGAACGGCATTGGATTTGACATTGATCTCTGCCATTCATACCCGGCGAATTATAAGCATGTATTGGGAGTCGGCGCTACCTATCGCTCTAATGATATTAAAGCACCGTATTCCAATTATGGGGTAACCACGGATGTGTTTGCCCCGGGCGTGGATATTAACACAACTTATCCCAATAACCAGTATAGCAACAATGGATTTGGGGGAACCTCCTCCGCCAGTCCCATGGCCGCCGCCTTAGCCGGATTGGTGAAAACTCAAAATCCCACTTTCACAGTGGATCAGGTTCGGGAGCAGGTGAGGGTTACCTGCAATCCTATTGAACTGTTTAATCCCGGTCTGGAAGGAAAGTTGGGAAAGGGCCGGATAAACGCACTCCGGGCGGTAACCGATTTTACCATTCCCTCTATCCGGATTGCAAGTGTTTCCTTCACCGACAGCGGCGGTGATAGCATTATTGACGCTGGGGAAACGGTGGATTTGAGTATCGATTTCATCAATTATTTAGCCGCCACCGGGAATGTGAATGTTACCCTCTCGGTAGAAGACAGCAACATTACTGTGACCAACGGGATCGCTATCATCAGCAGTATCAATACCAACCAAGTGCAGACACTCAATTTTCAGTGTGATGTTGGCCAGGATGTACCGCAGGTATACATCCTGCGCTTTTATATTGACATTGCCGATGGCACTTACAGCGACCGCGACTTTTTTGATTTGATGGTGACCTCGCCGCGTTTTTTAGACCACGACACTGGGGTACTGCAAACTTCCATTACTACCAGGGGAAATATCGGATTTGTTTATTCCAATGGCGGTCCCGGTAGCGGTTTTGTGCATGAAAATGACAACTATTTATACGAAGCAGGCTTGTTAGTGGCTACCGATGTGAATCATATCTCGGACTGCATTCGCAACGAATGGGCGATGCAGGAAATGGAGAATGATTTCCGCCCGGCTGCCAGGCAGGATTTAATAATGGTTAGTCCGGGTCAATTTGCTCATGAAGAAGGTTCAATTGTATTGGTAGATTCATTGGCGGAATTTCCTATTGGGGTAGCAATCAAACAACAGTCTTTTGCCGATAACCGGATAGAATACCGCAATTTTGTGATTTTTAAATATACCATTATCAATAATAACAACGTGTCTGTTTCGAACCTGCATGCCGGACTATTTTTTGATTGGAATATAAATCCCAACATCTTAGACGATGCCCGCTATGATCCTTCCCGCAAAATGGGTTATGTGCTGGATAATGTCGCAAGCCCCACTAAAATCGCCGCCTGCAGATTGCTGACTGATAATTCCAATATATCTTACGCTTCCATTCAAAATATTGATTGGAATGTTGGACTAACCGATCAGCAAAAATGGAACTACCTCAGTGGCGGGATTCAAACCCAGACAATCAACAATGCCAATGTTTCCACCATGTTAGCGGAGGGGCCGTTTACCATTCCCGCTGGTGATTCCATCGAGGTGGCTTTTACGGTAATTGGCGCCGGCAGCCTTGCCGAATTGCATGCCGCTGGCGACAGCGCACAGTCTTTTTATTATAATCCACCGCTTGGGATTGTGACGCCCACCGCAACAGACATTCCGACTACCTATTCACTCAGTCAGAACTACCCCAATCCTTTCAACCCCAACACTACTATTAAAATTGCTTTACCGCAGGCCGAATTTGTAACTCTAAAAATCTACAATATTATTGGACAGGAAGTAGCAACACTGGTTTCAAAAAAACTTGTATCGGGAACTTATAATTATAAATGGGATGCTTCTGGTTTTGCCAGTGGTTTATATTTTTACCAATTAATTACTGAGAAAGGATTTGTGCAAACCAGAAAACTTGTATTACTGAGATAGTTTTCATGAAAATATATTTATAACAATTATTATATATTCTGTTTACTTGCAATTTTATTAGGATTTGTAGTCTATCTGTATTCA
>JAAEOZ010000021.1 GCA_024222685.1 Gammaproteobacteria bacterium
TGAGAAGATCGTGCAGGTAAGTACCACCCTGGATGTGCTGGCAACAATCCAGAGAGAGACAGAATGATATACCTGTCCATCTCAGTCTTTGCCCTCATATTTCTGAGGGCATTCCAACAGCTAAATGTTGTTGGTGGCCACTACTGGCTTGCTGCGGTTACCAGCTTTGCGATTGCCACTGCTGAGGTGGCAGTGGTTCTCCAGGTAGTAGCCTACGACTGGTCCGCTATACCATGGGTAGGATTAGGAGGCGCTGCTGGCGTCACTGCTGCCATGGCCGCACATAAAATAATTAAAGGAAAAATGAGGGAAATGAAATGAAGAGTTACGAGAAGTTTCTCGCCTCTAAGCGAAACGAGGGAGCAAACCATGGTTTTCAGCCGGTATTCATGCCGGATGGACTATTCGACTTCCAAAAACATCTGGTGGATTGGTCTCTGCGTAAAGGTAGGGGAGCGCTGTTCGAGGATTGCGGCCTAGGGAAAACATACCAGTTTCTAGTATGGGCTGAGAATGTCCACAGGCACACAAACAAACCAGTATTGATTCTGGCACCACTCGCGGTATCCGCTCAAATAGTCAGAGAAGCTAATAAATTTGACATGGAAATAACTCGATCATACGATGATGGCGTTATCGGAAAGGGGGTCACTGTTACAAATTACGAGCAACTGCACCGCTTTAGTAGTGGCAACCTTGCTGGCGTCGTATGCGACGAGTCAAGCATCCTGAAATCATTCGATGGCACAAGACGTAAGGCGATTACATCGTTTATGCGTAAAATTCCTTACAGGCTACTAGCCACCGCTACCGCTGCGCCGAACGACTATACAGAACTGGGTACTTCATCGGAGGCGCTAGGGTATATGGGTCATATGGATATGCTGAACAGATTTTTCAAAAATGACATGAATAACTCCAGCACGAAACGAATGTATGGAGAGGCCGCTAAGTGGCGGTTCAAAGGGTACGCCGAGATACCCTTCTGGCGATGGGTAACATCATGGGCGAAGGCGATACGTAAACCATCGGACATTGGATATGAAAATAAAGGATTTGACCTGCCTCCGCTAAACATCAAGAATCATCTCATCGATTTTGAATATATTCCAAACGGAGAATTATTCTCGTATCCTGCTATGACATTGCGCACACAGCGCGAAGAGAGCAAGCGGTCCATAACAGAACGATGCGAGAAAGTTGCAGAACTAGTATCCGGGACCGGCAATCCTGCTCTGATATGGTGCCATAGAAATGAGGAAGGGGATTTACTAGAATCATTAATTGACGGTTCGGTTCAGGTGGCGGGAAAACACTCTGACGCAGTAA
>JAAEOZ010000022.1 GCA_024222685.1 Gammaproteobacteria bacterium
ATTGTACCTTGACTCCACTGTTTTGACAGTTAAACAGTGGAGTGTATAGTGTTATTTCTCTGAACTGGGAAAAGGGGTCGTGTCTTTGCCTGACTCATCTCATATATAAAATGTCCATGGCGGTCGATGTTGCAATAGTCCGAATATCTCCTATAAATAAAACCTACAGCCCTGGCCAGAAAGGCAATATCAACTCGACCTATCCCGCCAAAGATTGTCTATAATAATCTCTTAACGTCACGGTTAAATGGTTGCTCTGCCTAAGCATTGTTTTAATAAATTTTTGGCTCTCGATTGGGGCATTTTCTCAATGCCTTACTGCGCAATAAGGTCCCTGCGTCAGCCCTTGATTGTGGAACCTGAACGCACCACCGATAATGGTGATTGAAATCCCGTGACCATTCATTGCCATTTAAACGACAGCGACGCCGTAGGTTCTCGTTTTGCTGCGAGATTGCTGTTTTCGCGTACTGGTTACAACGCTTGCGAGGATCTGGCTGAGCAACAGCTGCCGAACATTCATACTTCAACTCCCGATTACGGGCCTGGTTCTCATTATCGGCGGTAGATTGCGGAACCTGCATACACCACTCGTAATGTCCTTTGTAGTTGGTTGACCATCGTGCACCATTGAAACCGCACCGACGTCTCTGGTTATCATTTTGCTGGGACACGGCTGTTTTCGCGTACTGGTTACAACGCTTGCGAGGATCTGGCTGAGCAACAGCTGCCGAACATTCATACTTTAGCTCCCGATTACGGGCCTGGTTCTCATTATCG
>JAAEOZ010000023.1 GCA_024222685.1 Gammaproteobacteria bacterium
GAAACCACCCTCGGCTTATGATTTAGGCATCTAACTGGTAAGCTGCGAGGAAGAGTATTTGAAATCAGGGCCAGAGCACAGAGCCCTCTAATATAAGAAGCCTTGTGATCTGACCCGGACTTTCACAATGGTTTCACCTTACCCGCTTAAGGCTGTTTTTATTAAAATCTCTCTCGTTCAATCCAGTCTGAAACTGGTAGTTTGAAGAAACCAGCCGAGATGATTTCCCATTCTGGTGATTGGTCATTTCCATTTCCTCGGCACGCCAGAATTTACCCAGATACTGTTGATAACCACTCACCAGCAGGGTTTTCAGCAAGCTGTCTTTCCTGTCGTAGAAATCGACCTTCTGCATGCGATATTCGGCTTTGTCGATCCATACCATCTGTCGGTTGTAGCCGGATTTTTTGTCCAGCGGATAACGCTCGATGACAAAACAGTCCTGACCGTTGAGCTGTTCGTCTCTAAGCCAGCGGTAGCTGTACTTTTCTACCTCCTGGCTGGAGATGTCTTCGTAGGCAAATTCGCTGCCCATAAAGGGACCGGATTTATTCGATGAATTGATGCGTTTAACTCGTTTCAATGCAGGCAGGTACAACCACTGGTCATCGTTGCCCTGTTTATGGCTGAAGGTTAGCATCGAAGTACCTTTCACATCTGTAGGCTTATCGAATACCGACATGATTTTGTCACCATCGTTTATAACCTCCAGCGTTAAGGTACGCAGTTGTCGGACGCTGATATCGCCATTACGGTTTTTTAACTCCATGACTAACGACGAAGTAGTGTCGCCGAAACCAGTATCCCTGCGGTCTCCTTCAGCTGCGATTTCGAGACCTTTCTGTTCGGGTGAGACGTTAGCCAAAGCCAGGGCCGGTATCAACAGGCTGGTGGTGAAGATTGTTTTCAAAAGTTTCATAATAATGTCTCCAATAAATGGTTGATGTGATTTATTTCCCATCATGCCTGCGCAGGCATGGTTAATTCGCCTGTCGCCGGGACAGGATGCTGTGCGGTTTTCTCCATACGCCTGTCAATTTTCATGAGCAGGCCGGGTAGTAACAAAAAGTCAGTGACCAACGCTAGTGCTATAACAATGGCAGTCAACAGGCCGGTATCTGCATTAAGTTTAAAGCCCGAAAGCGCGAGGATGCCGAAACCCGCCACGAGGACCACCGTGGTGACGAACAGGGCCTTGCCTACACTCGAGAAGGAATAACGAATGGCATCACTGGATTGCAGTCCAAGTTCGCGACGCGCACGCAAATATTTGCTTAGGAAATGAACGGTATCATCGACGATGATGCCCAATGTCAACGAACCGACCACGGCGATTGTGAGGCCGACTTCTCCTATCATATGGCCCCAGATACCGAAAGCCATTGCCGCAGGTAGTAGATTCGGTACCAGGCTGATAAGCCCTACTTTTACACTGCGCAGGGCGATCATTAAAATGCCGGATATCAGTACCAATGCCAGTATAGTGCCACTTAACATTTGTGTGATGTTGCGCTCGGAGATATGGGCAAACATCAGCGACAGGCTGGCGCCGTAGGTGAACATGTGCTGTGGTGCATTTTCCTGTAACCATTGTCTTGCGAGAGCATCGATTTCCCGCAGTTCCTTCGAGGTTGCCTGATTGAGCGTTACGATCATGCGAGTGGCGGATTTATCGATATTGATCTGGTTATTCAGATCAAGCCCGTAAGGCAAAGACATTTCATACATCAGCATATACTGCGCTGCCAGTTCGCGATCCTGCGGGATGCGATGATAGGCTGGATCGTCGTTATGTAAATTTTTGTTTAAACGTTTGACGATATCGGTAATCACGTTAACGTGCGAGACCTTCGGCTGTGCGCGATACCAATTGGCAAATTCCTCAATTTTTTCCAGGTAGGCAGGATTGTTAATTCCAGCCGACTCACCAGCCGATAGCGAGTATTCTATGGCGTCGAGGCCAGTGAGGTTGTCCTGGGTGAAGTCGGCAACCTGGCGAATTTCATAACGTTCATCAAAATATTTGACGAAGTTATCGTCCAGGTTGATCTTGCTAATACCCAGCGTAGTCCCGACTACCAGTACCACTACGCCATACATTAACCAACGACTACGACGTACCACGAACGCACCAAATTGATTCATCAGAGCATTTTTCCCGGATTCACGCACCTTTGGTACTCGCACCGGCAATACAGCCATCAACGCTGGCAGGGTAAACAGAGCAAGTAACATAGCCACAACACTGCCCATCGCAACGATGTTACCAAGGTCGCGAAAAGGTGGCGCATCGGAGAAGTTCATGCTCAGAAAACCAATCGTGGTAGTCACCGAGGTCAGGACAATCGGCTGCAAATTGATGCGAAGAGATTCTGCAATTGCCTCAAATTTGATTTTCCCATCACGCATCAGCATGAACAGGCTGACCAGGATATGGATGCAATGTGCGACGGCCAGGGTCAACACAATAGTGGGTGAATTGACGGACGGCGGGCTGAGTGCGATTCCAGCCCATCCGGCCAGTCCCAGTGATCCCGCCATCGAAATACTAATAATAACCAGCGTTGCAAAAGTTCCGGTGACGGAACGCAGCAGACAGGCCATTACCACTAGCAGTACGAGATACATCAATGGCACTAGCGTAGACATATCTTCCATGCTCACTTCCATGAAGGCAGTGTTGAACATCACGCTGCCACCGAGATGTAAGTCGATTTGCGGATACCTGACTCGAAACTCGTTTGCCAGTTGACGGCTGAACTGAGCAATTAGCTGGGCCTCGTCATCGGCTTTGTCCTGTTTCTCAATGGTGATAAAAACACCGGTAACGGTGGCATCGGGCGCGATGACTCGATTAACCAGCAATGGCTCGGCCAGCACTGTCTGGCGTATGCTAGCAAGCTCAGACTCACTCAGCTTAAGTGCGGTGCTGACCATATCTTCAACCACCAGATCATCATCCTGTGCATAGCTATGCTGAAAGTTGGTAATCGAATCAACCCGACTGGAAAAAGGTATTTGCCAGGATTGTTCGGTAAGATATTCTATCGCGGCCAGAGTGTCTGGACTGAATACCTCACCATTGGCAGGCGCGAGAATAAACATGATGTTCTCGTTTTTGGCGTAGGTCCGCTCCATCGCTTCGAATGCCTTCAGTTGCGGATTATCTTCACTGAAAAAAATCCGATTATTGTTTTCAAAACTCAGAAACTGGGCGCCATAAATGGCACTGGCCGATAATAACGCGGTAGCCAGCAGTATCCACCAGCGCTTCGCAACTACCCATTGTCCAAAATACTGTTCAAATTTCTTCACGTTTATGTCCTCTGATAAATTCACTGTTTGTGAGAACGAAGACTAGAACAGGGCATTACAAAAAAAATCACCCGGTCGGGTGATTTGAGGGGGTGATTCAAAATCTAATTTACATCACATATAATAACCTTCTTTATTAATGGCATTACTCGAATGAAAGAAGATGTGGTTGCGTTTGTTAAAGAGCACATAGTTGCGACAGTTTCGACCTGTGACGGTTTACACTCCCACGGGGTACCTGTTTTTTATATTTTTGTAAAAGACGACAACGCTTTCTACTTTCTCACGAAAAATAAAACTCAAAAGCATATCAATATAGAAATTAATAACAAAACCGCTCTTACGATTTTTACTGAAAGCCCACCCACTGTTTTTACCGCAAATTGTGTCGCAGAGGTGATTGATTTTACGTCTGGTGTGCATAAGGAATATATTACTAAACTGGTAACTATCCACTCTTCCCAGGAATGCTACCCCACACCGATATCAACCTTGATTGATGGTGATTTATCTCTGGTCAAATTAAATGTAGAAAACTGTAAGCTCAGGTCTTATAAAAATGAGATTGATTTGCTTGGAGCTTAAAAGTCAGGCTTTTCCTGATGATAATGTCTATTTTTTTAACAGCTTGATTTGACGCCCTACCCAGTCAGGTCGATCACTGATTTCAGCCTGTTTTAAAGCCTGTTGCACCGCATCGGGTAAGGCGGCAGTTCGATTTTCCCGGGTACTGTAGTGCAGGGCCATGAATTCACCGGTGGCGCAGACTTCACCATTGACTACCATTAAATGTGCAAACCAGATCCTTTTAGCGTCTGAACCGAGCACTATTGATTCTACTCCAACGTTGGCAGGAAAGCGGACTTCGTTAAGATAGCGTAAGTGGGTTTCCACAGTGTATATCGCACAACCCGTTTGTTTGAAGTAATCTACACCAATATCGAAGTGATCCTGAAACTTCCAGGTTGTATTAGTAAAAGGAACCAGATAGTAAGCTTCATTCAGGTGACCGTAGGCATCCAGCCATGTATCCTGCAAGGGTTCGTTGTGCAGTTTTAGTGTTGTCATATGTGGTAACCCAAATCAGGAAATGTCTGCCTAAGTTTAAAGGAATGAAGTCATTCTTGACAGTGACTTCAGTGTTTTGAAAATTTCGTTACAGATCATAAATAATAGGCAGTGAATAAAACAGATAGTAGAATCGCGCGATGCAGCCGATAATCAAAGTTTCACAACTCTCAAAAATTTACCAAAGCGGCCATAAGGCGCTCGAGGATATTAATCTTGAAATTAATGATGGAGAGATTCTTGCCTTGCTCGGCCCAAATGGTGCAGGCAAGACAACATTAATTTCGATCATCTGCGGCATTGTATCTGCCAGTGAAGGATCGGTTACAATTGCAGGATACGATAATGTCGAGGGATATCGGCAGACCCGCGAATTAATTGGGCTGGTGCCACAGGAACTGACTCTGGGCGCGTTTGATACGGTCTGGAATACAGTTAATTTCAGTCGAGGGTTGTTTGGCAAAAAACCAGATCCGGCTTATCTCGAACAGTTACTCAAAGACCTAAGTTTGTTTGACAAGAAGGATAGCGAACTTCGAGAACTTTCAGGTGGTATGAAGCGACGGGTACTTATTGCAAAGGCGCTTTCACATGAGCCATCAATTTTGTTTCTGGATGAGCCGACTGCCGGGGTCGATGTCGAGTTACGTAAGGATATGTGGAAACTGGTCAGCAGGTTGAATCAGTCCGGTGTGACAATTATTTTGACAACGCATTATATTGAAGAAGCAGAAGAGATTGCCGATCGTGTCGGTATTATTAGTGGTGGTGAGTTATTGCTGGTCGACAGCAAGCGCGACCTGATGCGTGATCTGGGTAAAAAACATCTGATACTGGATTTGAAACAGGCTGCGAGTTACTTGCCCGATAGTTTATCCGATTATGATCTGCTGCTATCTGAAGATGGTATGCAACTGACCTACACCTATAGTACACAGGCTGATCGTACCGGTATTACTGCTTTGTTGCAGTCATTGAATGGAGCCGGACTCTCTTTGAAAGATTTACACACCAGTCAGAGTTCGCTGGAAGAAATTTTTGTCAAGCTGGTGAGGTCCAAAGTATGAACTATCAGGCAATTCGGGTGATATACAAATACGAAATGCTGCGTGCCTGGTATACCTTAATGCAGACAATTGCATCACCAGTGATTTCGACCTCTCTTTATTTTGTGGTATTTGGGTCGGCTATCGGCTCACGTATAGAGGAAATCGATGGTGTATCTTACGGCGTATTCATTGTGCCCGGTCTGGTAATGTTGTCATTGTTGACGCAGAGTATTTCCAATGCGTCGTTTGGCATATTTTTCCCCAAGTTTACCGGTACAATTTATGAAGTCATGTCGGCACCGATTTCTTTTTTTGAGATAGTTGTCGGCTACGTCGGGGCTGCAGCTTCGAAGTCTTTGATACTGGGTAGTATTATTCTGATTACTGCCAATTTATTTGTCGATTTGAATATTGCACACCCTGTGTGGATGATTGCGTTTCTAGTTTTAACCTGTATCTCATTCAGCCTGTTTGGGTTTATTATCGGCTTATGGGCAACCAACTTCGAAAAATTACAGCTCATTCCGATGTTGGTCGTCACGCCACTGGTATTTCTTGGTGGTAGTTTTTACTCGGTGAGTATGTTGCCGCCTGTCTGGCAGACAGTTACCCTGTTTAATCCAGTACTTTACCTGATCAGCGGGTTTCGCTGGAGTTTTTTCGAGGTTGCAGACGTCAGCGTCGGCATCAGTCTGGCAATGATCTGCATTTTTCTTCTGCTGTGCTTATTGCTGGTTTGGTGGATGTTTAAAACGGGTTATAGATTAAAGAACTGATTGCTTCCAATGTTTGAAAAACAGGCCATCCATGGCCTTATATAGCAAGGAGTAGGGATATGAAACTCAGGTTAAACAACCTGAGTTGTTTCTAGCGCTGCCAGAAAAATTTGTTAATTTCTACCGATACGTCGACACGGTTTAAACCAATATCGGCCAGCATGCGATCGCTTAAGCCAGCCAGCTGTCGACGATCTTTCGAGCGTACTGCCCAAACTTTTAAAGTTTTAGATACAATGGCAGCTGCCCTTTCAATTCGACCTACCAGGCCATAAATACCTTCGCTGATGGCAAGGTCGTCGACGATGTGATGCATTTTCATGGTTGTCATGGCTTTATCTCCGTTACACTACTCAGTGAACCAGACTGGGCAGAGGTGTTAGTTAATGAGGCTTATTATAGCTGTCAACTGTCATAGTAACAGATACAGATAAATGTAAATCAGTACATAACAGTTAACCATAACAGTTCATCTGTCATTTTTTTTTGTGAGCCATTTCAAGTAATTTAATCGAGCACCCGACAAATTCATGACGGATTTTCAGTGAAAGGTTAGAAATAGTATATAAGTATTTGAAATTCAACGAGAAAATAAATTGACACTTCATCATATCAGAAATTTCAAAACGACATCAAAATAGCTCGAAAAATAGATTTTCGAAATCTTCTGGCTTTGTGAAATTCTTTACTAAATTAGACCTGGGAATCAAAAAAACAGTTCAAATTATATCGTCAATACTGTTGACCCAGTTGTTTCTCTTGCTTCCAGAGCACGATGAGCTTCTGCGCAATCAGCAAGCTTATAGCGTTGGTTAATCTGAATCTTAACCTGGCCGTTGTCAACAACCTGGATAAGTCGATTGGCACCTTCGGTTAATAGCTCCCGGGTTGAAACATGTGTCGCCAGCGTCGGTCTGGTGACATAAAGAGAGCCTTTAGGTGCCAGAATGGACGGACTAAACGGGTCGACCGGTCCACTGGCATTACCATAGGTGGCGAGTACGCCAAACGGACGAAGAGAATCGAGAGACGCTTCGAATGTAGCTTTTCCAATAGAGTCATAAGCGGCTGCAACTCCGATACCATTCGTTATCTCTCGAACGCGTGCAGCGATATCCTCATTGCGATAAAAGATGCAGTGATCACAACCGTTCAGCCTGGCGAGCTCTGCTTTCTGTTCGGACCCAACGCAACCTATAACTGTGACTCCCATTAATTTTGCCCACTGGCAGAGAATTAGCCCAACGCCGCCGGCAGCAGCATAAACCAGTATGGAATCACCGGCTTTCACAGCATAAGTTCTGAATAGCAGGTAATGTGCTGTTAATCCTTTTAACATCATTGCAGCGGCCGTTTCGTCGCTGATACCATCTGGTATTTTCACAAGCTGCGTGGCATTAATCAGTCGCTCTTCTGCATAGGCACCGATTTGCATCGCATAGGCGACGCGATCACCGATCTCAAAACCTTCGACAGCCTCTCCGATTTCCTCGATATAGCCGACCGCTTCCATACCCAGCGTGGCCGGGAATTCTGCAACTGGATATAGTCCGCTTCGTCCGTAAACATCGATATAGTTCAACCCACAGGCAGTTTGGCGAAGTCGTACCTGACCGGCTGCCGGTGTTCCTACCTCGACGTTTTCCCAGCTAAGTACTTCGGGACCGCCAGTTTGATGAATTCGAATGGCTTTACTCATAGTGATTCTCCTGCCCTGTAGATAGATATTAAACCCGGCCAATACCACAGGCAATATTTTTAACCCGGCCCCGGAGATTTTCGGGGCCTGCTTTGTGAGCCTATTGAGATAGTTATAACTGATATAACCAGAATTATGCCAAGCCACTGCAGATAGTCGAGCTGTTCGTTTAGTATGAAAACAGCTAAAAGTATCGAAATAACAGGTTCGAGGTTGAGTATGAGTGCTGCTGTAGAAGCGGGTAGCCGCGCCAAAGCCTGAAACTGGCACAGTATGGCAATAACATAAAAAGCGGTAGCGATTGAAATAGCGATCAGCCCCGAATTTGATGTTACCAGCACAAAATTTGGGTATACCATTGGTAGAATCATCACCAGGCCTACCAGGTTAACCCAGAACGTCATTACCAGTGGACTTTGTTGGGGCGCTACCTTTGCACCTTTGATGAACGTGAAAGCGGCACCCATACCAGCCAGAGCGGCAAAACTCAGGCCGGTAGCTTGAAAATTATTATCCCCACCCGACAATGCCAGATAGAGACCTGCAAAAGCGAGGAAAAACAGGCTTAAGAGCCGAAGGGAAGGGGGTAACTGACCTCTGAGAAGGGCATAAAATATTACCAGCAGAGGATAGGTGTAAAGCACTAAAACAGCTACGCTCACCGATATGGTCTCCACCGACAACAGGTAAAAAATCATTGAGCCTGACCAGACAGCTCCCACCAGAAAAACACCCAGGCGGTTCCCCTGTTTCACCTGAAATGACTGCCTGCGAAGGAAAACTAAAACACCGAATATCAGCGTAGAGAAAATAAACCGAGCCAGCATCAGAGTCATCGCATTACCCCCTTGTGCATAAAACAATTTTGCCTGGGTAGTAATCGAGCCCAGGCATATAGCAGTCGCGAGTGCTAGCAATATGCCATGGCGATAATTGATTGTGTGTCGCATGAATTAAATATTACTGTTTCTTCGACGGCGGACTATATAGGTAGAATAGAAGTATTGCCAAGCTTATCCACATTCGATAGGGTTGGGCTCATTTCAATTCTCAATACAAGGTTGCGCCTAATGTCTAGCTTGCAATTACCATCCTCTTTAGTTGATGTCGAATGGTTACATAGCCATCTCAATAATCCTCAGTTGGTAATCTTCGATGCTAGCTGGCATATGCCGGCTACCCAAAGAGATGCATATGAAGAGTGGCGACACGAGCATATTAAAAATGCGCGCTACTTCGATTTTGACCAGACTATTTGCGATACATATTCCGATTTACCCCATATGATGCCGGATGCCGAAACCTTTACTCGAGAAGTACAGAGGTTGGGATTAAACGATGATAGTGTTGTAATCATTTACGATAGTCTGTGTATGTTTAGCGCTCCCCGTGTGTGGTGGATGTTACGTGCTATGGGTTTTGACAATTGTGCATTGCTCGATGGTGGCTTACCGGCCTGGCATAGTGCCGGTTACGATGTTGAGAGTGAGGTGGATGTGAACCCAGTCGCAGTGGGAAACTTTGTAGCTAGACCTGTCGAGGGGAAAGTTTGCGAAATCGATCACGTCATTAAGGCTTTAGACAATGATGGTTTTTCTGTCGTTGATGCGCGTCCGGCACCGCGTTTTCGTGGCGAAGTAGAAGAACCTCGTGCCGGTCTACGGCGCGGACATATGCCGGGAGCGTCCAACCTGCCTTTCCATGACCTGTTTGAAAATGGCTTGCTGAAATCGAGGCCGGCATTGCAGTCGATGCTTGCCGAATATTTTGTCGATGGTAGTCATACCGTCTGTAGTTGCGGTTCAGGAGTTACCGCCTGCGTGATAGCCTTTGCCGCCCATTTAATTGGCAAAGAGGATGTCTCAGTTTACGATGGCTCCTGGAGTGAATGGGGGCTGCCGGGTAGCCTGCCTGTGGTGACAGAAGAGGCTGAATAGTTAATGGGGTTAACTGAAAATTTGCAGAAGTTCTCTGACGTCTTCATAAACAATGTCTGCCAGAGACTCGAGCTCCTCACGCGTACTGGTGCCGGTTAGTACACCGATACATAAACCGGCACCGGCATTACGACCCATTTCAA
>JAAEOZ010000024.1 GCA_024222685.1 Gammaproteobacteria bacterium
AATCCGATCGTGCATCGCAGCCCTTTATTGCTATTAACTGCGCTGCGATACCGGAGAATATGCTTGAAGCAGCGCTGTTTGGATACGAGAAAGGCGCATTTACGGGTGCGGTAAAATCCAGCATGGGTAAGTTTGAGCAGGCACAGGGAGGTACCTTATTACTCGATGAAATTACAGAAATGGATCTGGGTTTGCAGGCCAAACTTTTACGCGTGCTACAGGAAAGAGAAGTCGAACGGCTTGGTGGATCCAGGACCATTGATCTAGATGTGCGGATTATTGCTACCAGCAATCGAAATCTGAAAAATGAAGTGGCCGAAAACCGATTTCGTGAAGACCTGTATTACAGACTGAATGTTTTTCCAATAACCATTCCACCGTTACGCCATCGCGCAGAAGACATCATCCCGTTGGCCGAGAGAATTATTGGTCAATACAGTCGAGCGGCCGGGCAGAACATATTGTTATCGGAGAGTGCCTGCGATTTACTACGCCAGCATCGTTGGTGTGGAAATGTTCGGGAACTTGACAATGTCATACAGCGGGCATTGATTTTGAAACAGGGGAGCAGAATCGACGCCGATAGCATACTGTTTGAGTCAGCAACTCAGGATTTACTGGTTGATGAAATGGCGGTCGAAGACTCAGGGAAACTGCACAGCGATCTACGCGATCGAGAAACTACAGTCATCATCGAAACATTGAAAGGATTCAAGGGTAGCCGGAAAAAAACAGCCGAAAAGTTGGGTATCAGTCCGAGAACCTTACGATACAAGCTTGCCCGACTTCGCGAAATCGGGGCGGCCGTACCCGAGTAACAACTGTTTTAGTTATGTTGTTGCCCAATTCTGTAAAACTGATCAGCATGGTAAAAGCATCCAGCCACAGCAATCTGGCCCGATTGTTGCTCATGTTATATACGACGTTAAATTTCCGATCAAAATGCCAAAAAATAAACATTTTTACCGGTTTTTAACAATCTCAGGTAACTAGTGTACGAAACAGAGTCAAGAAAATGACTGTTGGAGATGCAGCATGATCAACCAGGTACAGAATAATTTACTCAGCCAGATGCAGATGCTTGAGTCTATGGCACAGGGGCGTCCCGCAGAGATAACTGAAAGTCAGGAGAAAGGGAGTAGTTTTACGGAAATGATGCAACAGGCGATCAATCAGGTTAATGATGTGCAGATGCACGCCAGCAACATGACCAAAGCATTTGAACTCGGAGACAGTCAGGTAGATTTATCCGAAGTGATGGTGGCAGTACAGAAATCGCGTATTTCCTTCCAGGCCCTGACCGAGGTTAGAAACAAGCTGCTGACAGCCTATCAGGATGTCATGAATATGCCGGTGTGATGAATGGCTGAAGCGACTCTAAATCAACAATCACTACCGTCGCCCGAACATCAGGCGGTGGTTCGACGAACCAACCCGATTGATGCAGTGGCTCAATCCCAGGTGGTCCGTCATTTTGCCAGGCTGGTAGGTCTTGCAGCTGCCGTTGCAATTGGCATGGTGGTAGTCATGTGGTCGGCAGAACCGAACTACGCGCCACTTTATTCCAACATGTCGGGTCAGGACTCTGCGCAAATTGCCGATGTTCTTATTGCTAATGAAATCGAGTTTAAGATCGATGCGGCAACTGGAACGGTACTGGTTGGCCAGGCCCAGCTTGCCGAGGCCAGACTTAAGCTAGCGGCGCAGGGTCTTCCTGAAGGAAGCAACACAGGTATGGAAATGTTGCAGGAAGATCAGGGATTAGGCACCAGTCAGTTCATTGAAAACGCACGTTATAACCATGCGCTTGAGGCGGAACTGGTACGTTCAATTGAGTCGATTAGAAGTGTTGAAACGGCCCGGGTCCATCTCGCTATTCCGGAACAGTCAATTTTTGTTCGTAACCGAACTAAGCCGAGCGCTTCGGTAATGGTAAAACTGCACTCGGGGAGATCGCTAAGTAGAGGTCAGGTTGATGCTGTCGTGCGCATGGTATCGTCCAGTATTACCCTGATGGATGCTTCCGACGTCACCGTTGTTGATCATTTCGGACGATTGCTAACCGAAGATGAAGATGTCGGCATGGCGAAAACCTCTAAACAATTTGAATATGCGCGTAAGCTTGAAGATAATTATGTCGATCGCATCATTCATCTGCTACAGCCGATTGTCGGTGTCGGAAAAGTAAATGCACAGGTTGCTGCACAACTTGATTTTTCCGCAGTTGAATCCACCCGCGAGGCATTTGATCCTGAACGGAGCGTGATACGGAGCGAACAGATATCGGAAGAAGAGGTTCGTAATCTAAACGACGCATTAGGCATTCCAGGTGCACTGAGTAATCAACCCCCTGGCACGGGAACCACAGAGGGTGAAGCCGCTGCAGAAGCAGGAATCGCGGTTGAGAATCTACCAGCAAATCAGAATCGATCAGCAACCAGAAACTTTGAAGTCGATCGTGTTATCAGTCATACCAGCAATCCGGTAGGTACGGTTGAGCGCCTGTCAGTTGCAGTGGTTATTGATGATAGAGCAACAATCAAGGAAGACGGCAGTGTCGAAAAAACGCCGTATTCCGATGAGGAAATTTCCCGCTTTAGCAGCCTGATTAAGGACGCTATTGGTTACGATGAAAATCGCGGCGACTCGGTTAGTATCATTAGTACATCCTTCCTCGTGGTTGAAGCCCCGACAATAGTAGAAGCCCCTTTATGGCAGCAGCTACTGGGAGAAGCGTGGATTACCAATCTGGTTAAACAGGTGCTTGGCGCAATTGGATTGCTGATTGTTTATCTGATGTTTGGCCGACCTTTTCTGCGCTCACTGAACCCGAATCGTGGTGAAGTAGCAGCCGACGCTATATTGGGACAGAATCAGCATGCTGATAGACAAGGCATTGCGCCAATGTCTGAGTCAGAAGCCGCTGCTCTGGGGGTAGATGGAAACGGTATTCCGAGTCTCGCCGATGACCCAAACAATCCGGCCGCTATCATGCGCCGCAAGGATGCGACCTATGATCAGAAAATCGATATGGCGAGAACCCTGGTGATGGATGACCCGGCACGTGTTGCAAATGTTATGAAGCAATGGGTGGGGCAGGACTAATGGTTGACCAGGAAGTATCGATCCCGACTCTATCAGGTGCCGAAAAGGCAGGTGTGCTGTTACTCACACTGGGAGAAGACGTTGCTGCAGAAATTCTCCAGCACTTGAGTCCGAAAGAAGTCCAGCTAGTCGGTTCTACCATGGCTACAATGCAGGATATCTCTCGACCAATGGTTGAATCGGTAATCGATAGCTTTTTCGATACGCTGGAATCGCAGACTGCCCTTGGAATCGGCAACGACGACTACATCCGCGGCATGCTTGAACGCGCGTTAGGTGATAAGGCCGGAAGTGTCATTGATCGAATACTGCTCGGCAGTGGTAGTAATGGGCTGGAATCACTGAAATGGATGGACTCAAAATCTATCGCGGAAATTATTCGGCTTGAGCATCCACAAATAATCGCCATAGTGCTGTCATATCTGGAGGCAGATTCAGCTGCTGCAGTACTTGCTCATTTACCAGAAAATACACGCGCTGGAATTCTCATGCGCATAGCGACGCTTGACGGTGTGCAACCGGCTGCAATTAAGGAGCTCGATTCCATTATGGAGCAATATTTTAGCGACAATGAAAACGTCAAATCTTCGATGGTCGGTGGAGAAAAAACAGCGGCAGATATTCTCAATTTTCTTGATACTTCTATCGAAAGCAAACTCATGGAGCAGGTTAAAACAGAGAATGAAGATCTGGCATCCAGGATCGAAGACCTGATGTTCGTATTCGATAATCTGCGCGATGTTGATGACCGTGGCATACAGACCATGATGAGGGAAATTTCTACCGATTTACTAACACTTGCGCTAAAGGGTGTTGATGATGAATTCCAGCAGAAGTTTCTCAGGAACATGTCATCACGTGCAGCGGAAATGCTGGTGGAAGATATGGAAGCCAAGGGGCCGGTCAAGCTCAGTGAAGTGGAAGCCGCCCAGAAAGAAATTCTCGCCACGGCAAGGAGGTTGGAAGAATCAGGAGAGATTGTTCTTATGGGGGGTGGAGAGGAGATGGTGTAACCATCTGCTAATGCCACTAGTCGCAGAAATGCTTTATAAATCAAATGAGTAATGCTGTCTCCAAATCTTTTGCCGAAGCTATAAAGTGGCAGGCACCAAGCATGCGGGTTGACCCCCAGCATGTTGTCCGAAGTGGCGAGTCTAAAACAGAACTGGAACAGGCAGCTTCGGCTATTCCAACTGCCGAAGAAATCGATCAATGGCGTAAGGATGCTGAATCTGAAGGTTATGCTGAAGGTTTGAAAAAGGCTGAGTCAGAAATGGAGTCGGACAAAGCGCGCCTTAAGCGACTATTCGAATTCCTTGAGAATCCTATTCAGGCATTAAATGAAGAAGTTGAGCATCAGCTAACCCAGGTTGCTGTCAGCCTGGCGCAGCAACTGGTGCGGCGCGAATTGCGTATAGAACCGGGGGAAATTGTAGGCCTGATTCGGGAGTCAGTAAAACTCTTACCGGCCAATTCACGCAGTATAAGTATTCTGATAAATCCAGAGGACGCCAGTCTGGTACGTTCGGCGCTTTCAATTGATCCACATGATGATGAGCGAAGCTGGAAACTGTTCGAGGATCCCATTATTACACGCGGTGGCTGTGAGATTAAAACCGAGGCTTCGGTGATAAATGTGACCCTGGAAAACCGGCTTTCCGAGCTTGCTGCTGCCGTACTTGGGGGTGATCGTGAGCGTGACTGACCCACTTATTGAAAAGGCTACTGGCACGTGGATTGAAGCACTGGGTCGTGCTGCGCGGCTCGGTAAGTCGGCAAGTTCTCCGGTGGTCGAGGGAGTGCTCACCAGAATGGTCGGCCTGACGCTGGAAGCTGTGGGTTGCCAGGCTCCAATCGGTGCGAGTTGTGATATTGTTAATCCCGGTGGGCAAAGAGTTGAAGCAGAAGTTGTGGGATTTTCTGGGGACAGTCTTTTTTTAATGCCGACTAATGAGGTTCGTGGCCTGATACCAAACGCAAGAGTCATACCGACTCGTCAGTCATCGGATATCCGTGTCGGGCCGGAACTCCTCGGACGGGTTATTGATGGCGGTGGTAGACCGCTTGACGCTAAGGGCCCGATTTATGCCAGACACAGCACTCCGCTTCAGGGTCATGAAATTAATCCGCTTGAACGAACACCCATCCGTGAGGTACTCGATGTCGGTGTTCGTGCTATCAATGCGCTGGCGACTATCGGTCGTGGCCAACGTATGGGCCTGTTTGCAGGCAGTGGTGTTGGTAAAAGTGTATTGCTGGGTATGATGACGAAATTTACCGAAGCCGATATTGTCGTAGTGGGTTTAATCGGAGAACGTGGGCGCGAGGTTAAGGAATTTGTCGAGGAAATTCTGGGGGAAGAGGGGCTTAAGAAGTCTGTAGTAGTTGCCGCGCCAGCCGATTCATCGCCTTTATTGCGTATACATGGTGCTATGCAGGCAACCAGTATCGCCGAGTTCTTTCGTGACCAGGGAAAGCACGTATTGTTACTGATGGATTCTTTAACCCGATTTGCTCAGGCGCAAAGAGAGATTGCTCTGGCAATTGGAGAGCCGCCGGCGACCAAAGGATACCCGCCTTCGGTATTTGCACGATTACCGCAACTGGTGGAACGCGCTGGAAATGGTAGTCACAACAGTGGTTCGATCACTGCGTTTTATACCGTACTGGTCGAAGGTGACGACCAGGCCGACCCGATAGCGGATTCTGCCAGAGCGATTTTAGATGGCCATATCGTACTTTCTCGCCAGCTCGCTGAGTCAGGTCAGTATCCTGCAATTGATATTGAATCCTCAATTAGTCGATTGGCACCACAAATTACCGATCCGGAGCATTTAAAACTCACTCAGCAATTCAAGCAAATACATAGTCTGTATCAGCAGAACAGGGATTTAATAAATCTCGGCGCATATCAGCTCGGCTCTGACCCCGCAATTGATCGAGCGATTGATATGCAACCTGAAATGAATCGATTTCTAACGCAGGATATGCACCAGCCCGTTGCCTTTAATGACAGCTATAATCAGTTAATGGAAACAATTCTAACTTCCACGGAAAATACTGAGCAACTGTCCAGCATGCCGACGGAAACATCTGAGCAGTTTTCGACGCAGGCGGTAACTAGCCAATGACACGTATAGAAAAATTAGACCCTGCTGTTCAGCATGCCGATAAAAAGGAGCAGGCAGCCTTAAAACAGGTTGCATTAGCCCAGAGTGAGGTCAATCTCGAACAGAATAAGCTGTCACAGTTATCGGGATATCGTACCGAATATATTAACCGCCAGGATCAGATGCAATCATCCTTTTCTGTAATAGAGCTACAGGAGTTTAATCGTTTCCTAAACCAGCTTGATGACACGATAAAAAAGCAGATGGGTATTATCAAACTTCGCCAAGGCGAGCTGGACAGACAGCGTTCTTTGTGGCGCAAAACCCAGATAAGTTCAAAAGTAATGCATCAGGTCGTTGAAAATCTGCATCAACAGGAGTTAGTAAAGCGGGCTCGAAGTGAACAAAAGGCAATGGATGAGTTTTCTCTCAGGAAATCGCAAAACCGATAGCTAAAACATTTGTGCAAAACTGGCACGTTTGCTGCTTTAAGTATCATATCTGCACCGGAGTTCCACTTTTGTAATTCGGTGTTTTCGACAAACTGATACTGGATGACAAAATGAATATTGTTTTAGCCGATATACAATCGAGTCAGTTGAACTCTTCAGATGTAGCCGCTGTGGAGAGCCAGGGTGATGATCAGTTTAGTACTCTTATTGATCGGCAACTACGCATGGATGTGCAATTACCACCTCAGGTAGAATTCCCTCAAGCCGTTGAAATTAAAGGAATAGTTGAAAATTCTGAAGGAAATATCGGATTTGAAGATCAATCTCTCGACTGGACTGGCTTTTTAAACGGTGAAATTCTTGCACAGCCCTCCGAATTGGTTGAGGCACAACTGATATACCCACTCGACAAGAGTGAGAACAACGCTCCGATAGAAGCTATTCAAGCAGATACAAACGCACAAGCTGAAACTATGCTCGGAGGTGTTTTGCCCTTAAACGGAAATTCATTGCCGCCTGTGTCCAGCCAGGCTACTGTGGATGCGCTTCAGCAGGAGACGATGCGACAACCCGTGCCGGTAACCGCCATGCCATTTAGGCCGGTGTCTATGTCTGGTGATACTGGTGTTGCCGTTAAGGGTGGCGACGATTCGCTGGTTCTCGATAATTTTCGAGCCTCAGTTGTATCTGAATCACAACCTGTGACAAAAACAGATACCGTTGTTGATAAGTTAAATTTTGGAAATAGTACTGATTTTCAAACAATAAATTCAGCCTCAAATAATGCTAACGATATTAGTAGCAATCTCTTTAGATTGCATAACCAGCCGGCAGTAGTTAATACCAGCCAGTCTCAGAATTCTACGATGCCACCTCAACTTGAAACTATGACTCTGACCAATCCTGATGACCGGAGTGCGGTAAGCAAAGGGCTGGGTGACAGGATTCAGTGGATGGTTAATCAGAAACTGAACACGGCGACGATTCGAATTGATCCACCGATGCTGGGCCGGCTTGAGGTTCAAATCCAGTTAGTAGATGATGTCACCAACGTGACAATCAATACGCAACACGCACAAACTCGTGAACTCATAGACAACGCAAGTATCCGTTTGAGAGATTATCTACAGGAAAATGGTTACGAAAATGTCAATGTAGATGTTTCTCACCAGGAGCAGCAGGCATCCGATCAGTCCGATGGTGACAGTTTTGTGAATGAAGAAAAACTATCAATCCAGGATCCCAGCAATATTGACGAGGTACCAGGTAATCAATATTTTAGCTCTGATTCCGTAGTAGATTATTTTGCCTGAGCAGGACTTGAACAAGAAACCGCCAGCGCTAACCTGGTGTCCGACAACATCCCGTCCTTATGTTAATCAACTAATGTCAAAAAACTGCCAATCCTTTCGGTTGTTATTATAACTTATTGAAAAATAAAGACTAATTAAGTTGGCACAACGATTGCTAACAAATAAGCCAGATCAATTTTCACTGTTTATACGGGGAAATAAAAATGGCGGAAGAGGAAAGTCTTGAAGAGGAAACTGAAGGCAGCGGTGGTAGTAAGAAAAAACTGATACTGATAGCTGTTGGTGCGTTGGTGCTGATTGGCGGTGCGGTAGGTGGTACTCTGATGGTAGTAGGCAACGGAGGTGGAGATGGAGATCAACCCGCAGCCATGGAAGAAGAGGAAGTTGTCGTAAAAGGCGATCCGACCTATGTTGATTTAAAACCGGCATTCACTGTTAATCTTGCTCCCGAGGATCCTGTCGGCTTTCTGCAAATATCGATGCAGGTTCTAACCCACAGTTCTGACGTCGCGGCAGCCATCGAAAAGCACAAGCCCCTTATCCGAAATAATCTGGTTACTCTGTTCAGTCAACAGAGTTCTATCGAGTTGCGCGCGCCCGAGGGCAAGGAGGCGCTACAGAAGGCGGCACATACCATGATTCAAAAAGTCATCGATGATCAGGGTGGCGGTGGTGAGGTTGATAATATTTTCTTCACCAGTTTTGTGATGCAGTAGGAGCCGATTTTGAGCACTGATATTCTTAGCCAGGACGAAGTTGATGCGTTACTCGGTGGTGTCGATAGTGGTGATGTAGACGCTGATATCGAAAGTGGCTACGCTGATGGAGAAGCGCGATCATTCGATTTCAATAATCAGGAACGCATCATTCGAGGCCGTTTGCCAACTCTTGAAATGATTAACGAGCGTTTTGCTCGCTATTTTCGAGTCAGCTTCTTCGGCTTACTACGCAAGACACCGGAAATATCGGTTAACGGAATTCAGATGATCAAGTTTTCCGAATACATACAGACCCTTTTTGTTCCTACCAGTTTAAGTTTAATCAAAATGGAACCGCTTCGAGGAACGGGTTTGATTATGTTAAACCCGAAACTGGTTTTTATACTGGTCGATAACTTTTTCGGTGGTGATGGCAGTATCCATGCCAAGATTGAAGGCCGGGAATTTACCCATACTGAACTGCGTGTCATCGAAAAAGTGGTAGGTATGTGCTTCGAAGATCTGGTCAAGGCCTGGGAACCGGTAATGAAAGTCAACTTCGAAAGTCATAATCATGAGGTGAATCCGCATCTGGCTAATATCGTCAGCCCGTCCGAGGTTATCGTCGTATCAAGTTTTCATATCGAACTGGATGGCGGTGGTGGAGACATTCATATAGTTTATCCCTATTCAATGATTGAACCGATACGTACGATTCTGGACGCTGGTGTACAAAGTGACAGGGGTGATGTCGATGAACGATGGGCAATTCTGTTAAAAGAAGAGTTATTACACGCCAAAATTGGTATTCAGGCTATTTTTGCCGAAAAGGAATTGAAAGTATCCGATCTGCTTAATTTTGAGACAGGCGACATCATCCCCATAGAAATGCCGGAAAAGATGCTGGTGCTGGCCGAGGACATGCCTGTCATGCGAGGGCAATACGGTGAGCATCAGGGCAATGCTGCGATCAAGATTGACGAGATTGTCGAGATATTTGATCCGGAAAATTCTGATATTAAAAATGCGATCGTACTCGGTGATCAATCAATGCCGAAAATCAATTAGGTCATCCATGCATCCAGATGAAAATGTAAATGACGAATTATATGTGGAGAATTTAAATGAGTGATGAAGCTGAAAGTGCGGAAGACCAGGATGCCATGGCCGATGAATGGGCTGCTGCAATGGAAGAACAGGGTTCAGAAGAAGACAATGCGGATGAGTTTAAGCAGGTTGAGGCGCAACAGCTCGACGTAAGTAAAGCTGAGAGTCCGGGAGAAGTCAAACTTGATGTTATTCTCGACATTCCTATCACAATTGCGATGGAAATAGGACGCACCAAACTGAGTATCCGAAATCTTTTGCAATTAAATCAGGGTTCGGTGGTTGAGCTTGACCGACTTGCCGGCGAACCAATGGACGTACTGGTAAATGGTACACTGGTAGCCCATGGAGAAGTTGTCGTTGTAAACGAGAAATTCGGCATTCGCCTTACCGACGTTATCAGTCCAGCGGATCGAATCAAGAACTTACGCTAATGCGCTGGACAGGCTTATCAATATTGTTCTGGCCTGCAGGTTTGATGGCGCAGTCCACAGCACAACAGGCCATCGCTATTGATCCTGTATCCCCGTCATACATGATGAAACTGACCGCAGGTTTACTGGCGGTAGTCGCGATTATTTTCATTGTTGCCTGGATGCTCAAACGCTTCAACCTCACGCAACAATCTCAAAACGGGCTTATAAGAGTTATTGCCGGATTACCATTGGGTACCCGAGATCGAATTGTTCTACTGCAGGTTGGCAATGAACAGATTCTGGTCGGATTATCACCGGGTCGTATTGAAAAATTGCATACCCTGTCTGCCCCCGTTGTTGATGAAAGAAAGTCGGAAACGACGCCGTTTGCAAGCAAGGTTAACGAACTGATGGGTAAGGATTAGCGACAATGAAATTAATAGCATTTCTTGCCAGTATATTTTTTTTACCGGATCTGCAGGCTCAGACAGCAGGTATTCCGGCGATTTCAGTAGATGGTGGCGGCACCGACGGTACGACTTACTCGGTGACCCTCGAAATTCTGGCTTTAATGACGGTATTGACGCTTTTGCCCGCCATATTACTGATGATGACTTCATTTACCCGAATTATTATTGTTTTATCGATATTGCGTCAGGCACTGGGTACAGCGCAAACTCCATCTAATCAAATCATCCTGGGACTGGCTCTATTTCTGACATTATTCATCATGTCACCAGTTTTTGATCAGGTTAATCAGGTGGCTGTGCAGCCTTATATGGAGGGAAGTCTTTCAGCGATTTCAGCTCTCAATGAAGCAGTCGATCCTTTTAAAAGCTTTATGCTGGCGCAGACCCGAGAAACCGATATTCGCATGTTTGCGGATATTGCCGGCGTCATCGAGATTGAGTCACCTGAGAAAACACCTTTGACTCTACTCATGCCAGCTTTTGTTACCAGTGAGCTAAAAACTGCTTTCCAGATAGGTTTTCTCATATTTATCCCATTTGTCATTATTGATCTGGTGGTAGCCAGTGTGCTGATGTCGATGGGTATGATGATGTTATCACCAATGATTATCTCGCTGCCATTTAAACTGATGCTGTTTGTACTGGTCGATGGCTGGTCGTTAATCATGGGTACACTGGCGTCGAGTTTTCTGGTGGGAGCTTGAAGTGACCGCTGACAGAGTCATCGATTTATCACAACAGGCGCTCTATATCATCGCACTGATAGCCTCGCCAATGTTGTTGTCAGCATTGGCTATCGGCCTGATTATCGGCATGTTTCAGGCTGCCACATCTATCAATGAGCAAACCTTAAGTTTTATACCAAAACTGGCGGTATTGCTATTTTCGATACTCATAGCTGGACCCTGGATGTTAAGTTTACTGGTAAATTTTACCCGGCGATTGTATCTCGATATCCCTGGGCTGATCGGTTAATGCTATGGATGTCGATTTTGCAGAAGCGACCGCGTTTGTAGGGTCTCTGTTCTGGCCGATGATGCGTATTGGCGCAATGCTGCTGGCAATGCCGGTTATCGGCACTCGGCTGGTGCCGACCCGAGTCAAAGTGATTACAACTCTGGTTCTGGCCGTGACGGTATTACCTCTCTTGCCTGAAATTCCGAGGGTTGAAGCATTGTCGATAGATGGTCTGTTTATATCGCTACAACAGGTTCTAATCGGCGTTGGCATTGGATTCACTCTGCAACTCGTATTTGGTGCCTTGATGATTGCGGGCGAATCAATTGCAATGAGTATGGGACTTGGTTTTGCATCGATGGTTGATCCTGCTAATGGGGTCAATGTGCCAGTGATTTCACAGTTATTTATCATCATGGGAACGCTTATTTTTTTGGCGCTTGGAGGTCATTTATTGCTAATCCAGTTACTTGTTAGCAGCTTCGAAACTATGCCAGTGGCAGCGCATGGGCTTGAGCGAATAAGTTTCTGGGCAATTGTTGCCTGGGGAAGCCAGATGTTTATAGGTGCGGTCTGGGTCGCCATACCCGCCCTTATCTCAATGCTGGTGATTACACTATCTATGGGCGTGATGACCAGAGCTGCGCCGCAATTAAATATTTTTTCGGTCGGTTTTCCCGTCACTATGTTTATGGGATTTATCATTCTAATGTTGGCATTACCCAGCTTTCTGCCACGTATCAATCAAATGATGCTGGAAGCCATGCAACTCAGCCAGGGTATCATAGGATCGTAGTATGGCTGAAGAAGGTGACAACGGT
Organism: Gammaproteobacteria bacterium; assembly: GCA_024222685.1. GTDB lineage: Bacteria > Pseudomonadota > Gammaproteobacteria. Next base: position 12,450 of record JAAEOZ010000024.1, read on the forward strand.
CAGGAGAAGACGGAACAACCAACGGCGAAAAAGCTCGCCGATGCCAAAAAAAAGGGCCAGGTTCCTCGTTCCAAAGAACTCAATAGTATGACCACTATGGTTTTTGGTGCAATGGGTCTGTTATTTATGGGCTCTTATATGATCGACCAGATTATCGGGATGATGAAACAGGGCTTTAATATTTCACGTGCGGAAGTTTTTGAGCACAGTAGCGTGTTTGACAGGTTTGAATCTGCCATCATGGAAGCATTTACCGGTGTGCTGCCCTTTCTTGTGCTCATGGCCGTCACTGTGGTTTTTACGCCTTTATTACTTGGTGGCTGGTCGTTCAGCGTCGAGGCAATGGCATTTAAGGGTGAACGTATCAACCCGCTAAAAGGCTTTAAACGGATATTTTCAAGCAATGGCCTGATGGAACTGGTTAAGGCCATAGCCAAGTTTCTGCTGGTATCGGTGATAGCGGTAGTTTATATGTGGACTCAGGCAGACGAATTGCTCGGTCTGGGTTCTCAACCATTATCGGTGGCACTGAGTCATGGCGCTCATCTACTCGGTACCAGTTTTCTTATCGTATCCTGTGGTCTTATCATCATTTCTGCGATAGATGTACCGTTCCAGTTATGGGATCACTCACAGAAGCTGAAAATGACGCTACAGGAAGTTCGCGACGAGATGAAGGACACAGAAGGCAAGCCGGAAGTCAAATCGAAGGTGCGTCAACTACAACAGCAAATGGCCCAACGCCGCATGATGGAAGCAGTGCCCGACGCCGATGTGATTGTCACTAACCCGACGCATTATGCGGTTGCGCTCAAATACAAACATGAACAAATGGCGGCACCGCTAGTAGTCGCTATGGGTAAAGACCTTGTGGCATTGAAAATCAGAGAGATCGCTACTGCGCACGGTGTAGAAGTCTTTGAAGCACCACCGCTCGCACGCGCACTTTACGCAACAAGCCGAATCGATCAGGATATTCCCGGGCATTTGTATTTTGCAGTTGCTCAGGTACTGGCTTTCGTTTTTCAACTCAGGGCCGCCAGAGCAGAAGGAATGGATACACCGGCTAGGCCCGACATTTACGTACCGAGCGGTGAGGATATTTAAATATGGCAGCTGAGTCAGTCGTTGGCCATTTAAAGGCAATTAATCCACAGGGTCTAGGTGCACCACTAATCGTTATTATGATGCTGGCTATGGTGGTTATTCCTCTGCCACCGATGGCTCTGGATATGCTGTTTACGTTCAATATTGTTTTCGGCCTGGTGGTTTTGCTGGTATCGGTATACGCATTACGGCCTCTTGATTTCACCGTGTTCCCAACCATTTTGCTGGTCGCAACCCTGTTGCGCCTGGCACTTAATATTGCTTCAACTCGGGTGGTACTTCTTGAAGGGCATACAGGCACCGCGGCCGCTGGGAAAGTTATTGAGTCGTTTGGCGATTTTGTTATTGGCGGAAACTATGCGGTCGGGCTGGTGGTATTTGCCATTCTGGTGATTATCAATTTTGTGGTTGTCACCAAGGGCGCAGGACGTGTTTCAGAAGTCAGTGCTCGCTTTACTTTAGACGCAATGCCGGGTAAGCAAATGGCGATAGATGCCGATTTGAACGCTGGTTTATGTAGCCAGGATGAAGCACGTCAACGTCGTACTGAGATTGCTCAGGAAGCAGACTTTTACGGCTCAATGGATGGTGCCAGTAAATTTGTCAGGGGAGATGCCATTGCCGGTATTTTGATTCTATTTATCAATATTATCGGTGGTCTGGCTATTGGTATCGGTCAGCACGATCTTGAAGCCGGGGTTGCGATGCGAAATTACACTTTGCTAACTATCGGTGATGGGCTGGTGGCACAGATTCCTTCGTTGGTACTGTCAACCGCGACGGCAATTATCGTTACACGCGTTTCTACATCTGAATCGATGTCGAGCCAGGTCTTTCGTCAAATGTTCGATGATCCACGCGCATTGATTGTAGCTGCTCTGATCATGGCATTACTCGGTGTTATACCCGGTATGCCGAATGTCGCATTCCTAACCATAGCGGCAATAGCCGGTGGGCTTGCTTATGTTATGCATCGCAAGTCGCGGCAACTGGAGGTGGTAGAAGCTGAACCAGCAGAAATTGAGTTGCGTCCGGAGCAAAAAGAACTGAGCTGGGACGATGTTCAAACAGTAGACATTGTCGGCTTAGAAGTAGGATACGGATTAATACCGTTGGTCGATGCACGACAGGGTGGAGAATTGATGACACGAATAAAAGGCGTGCGCAAAAAACTCTCTCAGGAACTTGGCTTTCTAGTGCAACCGGTACACATTCGTGACAATCTGGATTTAAAGCCCAATACCTATCGATTGAGCTTGCTTGGGGTGCCGATGGGTGAGGCTGAGATCCTGCCTGGACAGGACCTGGCCATAAATCCGGGAACAGTATACGGAGAATTACCGGGTACGCCGACGAGTGATCCGGCCTTTGGTCTGGAAGCTGTCTGGATTGATTCCGGGCAACGCGATTACGCTCAGACACTTGGGTACACCGTGGTCGATGCATCGACAGTCATTGCAACCCATTTGAGTCAGCTATTACAGGAAAACGCGCATGAGCTAATTGGTCACGAGGAAGTTCAGGAGTTGATTGATGTTCTCAAGCGTAGTGCACCCAAGCTCGTTGAAGGCTTAACGCCGAAACCACTTGAACTCGGTGTGATCGTCAATGTGTTCCAGAACCTGTTGCGAGAACAGGTTTCCATACGTGATCTACGTACCATTGCCGAATCCTTGGCAGAACAGGGTCACAAGAGTCAAGATGCTGGCGTTCTCAGCACCCAGGTGCGCATAAAACTGGGTAGACAGATAGTACAGAATATCTTCGGAATGGCGTCAGAGCTATCTGTCATGGCCTTACATCCCTCGTTGGAACAGATATTGCTTCAGTCAGTGCAGGGCCAGGATGGAAATGTCATGGCATTTGAACCGGGACTTGCACAGATGATTCATAGTTCACTAAAACAGGCCGCTGAAAATCAGAGCGCGAAAGGCGAGGCAGCCGTCTTGCTGGTTTCGCAAAATCTCCGCAGCTTCCTTGCTCGAATGGTGAGGCATGCGATTCCAGGATTACATGTATTGAGTTATGACGAAATTCCGGATGATAAACAGATTCGTGTTATGGCCAGTATCGGAGCACCGAATGCTGAATCAGGAAGCTAAAACTGATGTCCGGGAATTGTTAGAGGATTAATAATGAGAATAAAACGAACCTTTGCCACCACAATGCGTGACGCGCTTGCACTGGTCAAGCAGGAGCAGGGTCCTGATGCCGTTATTCTGGGTAACAAAAAGGTGCCGGGCGGTGTTGAACTCATCTCAGCGATTGATTATGACGAGTCAACTGTCGATCATTTCGCTTCGTCCGCGTCTGTTCCGACAACGCCGAAAGCAGAAACTAGTAGACAGAAAAATGATATCGCCTCAAATTCGTGGGCTGGATCGGCTTATAGCGATTCCTTCGATGATCGCAAAGAACCAGTACTTGGCCCTGTTGCCGAACCGCTTCCGAAGCGCAAAATTGAATCAGCCAGGCCACCAGAATGGCTGGAACGTGAATTGCAGCGCTCTGAGCAGAAGTTGCGTCCACAAGCACCAGCAAAACCGATTTCGAAGACCGCCACGGTAAAAAAGACTGAAGGCCGAAAGCCAGAGAAAAAAATATCAGCTGCCAGTTCAAAATCAGCTCCACAAAATCTCAGGCAGCAGGCTCAACCGGTGATTGATGAGGTTAAGCTGGAGCTAAAAAACCTGCGCGATTTAATGGAAAGTCAGCTCTCGGTATTACAATGGGATCGATTTAGTCAAAGTCACCCGGTACGAACCGTATTACTCAACCTGATGTCTGAAATGGGTCTGGGTACTGATATCTGCGAAATGGTATTTTCACATCTTGACCAGCTGAATAATGATCCACACAAGGTCTGGCAGCAGGCATTGGGAATACTCGCGAGTTGTCTTCCAATGAGTCGGCGGGATATTCTCGCCGAGGGCGGCCGTATCGCCCTTGTCGGTTCCACCGGGGTAGGAAAGACAACCACAATTGCGAAACTCGCAGCTCGATTCGCTCATACACATGGCAAGCGATCCGTAGCCATGATTAGCACTGATCATTTTCGCATTGGTGCTGAGGAGCAGTTGCAGCATTTTGCTCGCCTGCTTGAAATTCCGATGTTAACCGCCGGTAACAGTGAAGAGCTAGGTGATCGACTCGACATGCTGGCCGATAAAAAACTGGTGTTGATTGATACAGCAGGCATGAGTCAGCGAGACTTACGTCTTAGTGAGCAATTCCATCGACTTCAACGCAATGCACCACAGATTAAACCGTATCTGGTGCTTTCAGCAAATACTCAGTTAGCGGCACTTAATCAAACCATTCAGAACTTCAGCAAAGCTCGGCTCGCCGGTGCATTTGTTACCAAGCTGGATGAGACAGCGAGTCTGGGTGGAATCATTACTGTATCTATACGTCACCAATTGGGACTGACTTATTGCGGAACCGGACAGCGTGTTCCGGAAGATATGGAAGTTGCTAAAAATCATCGAATTATCAGTAAGGCAGTCGGTTTGATGCAGGACTATAGCGAACAGAGTGATCAGGAATCACTTGCGCTTCGTTACAACCATATTATTAACAATAATCAGGCTTAGACGAGGAAACTATGGATCAGGCACATGGTATTAGACAGATGAAATCGTCACATCCGGTTCGCGTAATCTCGGTTACCAGCGGTAAGGGCGGTGTAGGTAAAAGCAATGTTGCGGTCAATCTGGCGGTTATTCTGGCACAGAATGGTGAGCGAGTCATGGTTATGGATGCCGATATGGGGCTGGCTAATATCGACGTACTACTGGGGCTGAGTCCAAAACTTAACCTGTCACATGTAATCAACGGCGAGTGTATGCTAGAGGACACTATCATCGAAGGTCCGTCCGGTATTCAGATAATACCGGCTTCATCCGGAGTGGCTTCGATGTCTGATCTTACACCCGCAGAAAATGCTGGCATTATCCGCTCATTTTCTGAACTTACTGTGCCGGTTGACACCCTTATAATCGATACTGCTGCCGGGATAGCAGATAGTGTGGTCAGCTACACGCGTGCCTCCCGTGAAGTTATTATCGTTGTATGCGATGAACCTGCCTCTATAACTGATGCCTACGCGATGATTAAGGTTCTAAGCCGAGACTACGGGATGCACAGGTTTCATGTCCTCGCAAATCAGGCACATGATATTCAACAGGGGCGCCAGCTTTACAACAAACTTGCAAAGGTGTCGGAGAAATATCTCGATGTAGCGCTCAATTTCCTGGGCACTATTCCCTACGATGACTCCTTAAAAAAGGCGGTGCAGAAACAGAAATCTGTAATTGAGGCTTTTCCTCGAAGTCCGGCTTCGATGGCATTTCGTCAAATTGCGAGGAAAGCTCAGCAGTGGCCTGTGCCGAAAGATATGGAAGGACATCTGGAATTTTTTATCGAGCGCCTGGTTAATTTTAATGCTCAGGAAAGACATTTATGAATGGTCACGCCATGTATGCGGAAGTGGCGAATCTGGACAGTAGTGATCAGATTGTTCGCCATGCTTCGCTGGTAAAACGTATTGCCTATCATTTACTTAATCGATTACCGCCGTCTGTACAGGTTGATGACCTGATCCAGGCGGGAATGGTTGGATTACTAGAAGCCGCCAGCAATTTCAATTCAACCATGGGCGCAAGCTTTGAAACCTTTGCAGGCATTCGAATTCGTGGTGCAATGATTGACGAAATTCGTCGCTCCGACTGGACTCCTCGATCGGTACACCGAAAGTATCGAGAAGTAACAGAAGCAATTCGAAAAATTGAAAATGAAACAGGCCAGGATGCAACCGATGCTGATGTCGCTGAATTACTCGGTATTAGCCTGAGTGAGTACCACCAGATACTGATCGACTCGTCGGCATCGCGTATATATAGCATTGATGAACTCGAAGGAAACGCCCAGGAAAATTGTTTGCCTGGCTCAAGTGAAAGTACACCCGATCAGGCTTTTACCAGCTATGAGTACGAAAAGCAGCTTGCTAATGCTATACGCGGTTTGCCTGAAAAGGAGCAGCTGGTGATGTCGATGTATTACCACGATGAACTCAATTTCCGTGAAATTGGAAAAGTTCTTGATGTTACTGAATCTCGAATCTGCCAGTTACATGGCCAGGCATTGATACGGATTAAGACCAGGATGTCGGACTGGAACTACCAGAACTAATACCTGAATTGTAAATCTATCCTGATGTTTAGTTGATTGAAAAGAGTCAGCAACAAAGCAGGTTGTATGCGATTTTTTAGACTATGCTTTTTAACATGAATGAGCGAGCTGGAAGAAAAACGAAAATTGATCCTAAACTCGTAGGCAAAACGGCCGATAGATGTCGAAGTAGAGACATAATCGAACATTTAAGCAATAGAGCGGAGGTTTAGTTGCGTGGATAAAGACATGAAAATTCTGATCGTTGATGATTTTTCGACAATGCGACGGATTATTAAAAATTTGTTACGCGATCTCGGATTTAATAATACATCCGAAGCCGATGATGGTCAGACAGCTCTGCCGATGCTCAAATCAGGCAAGTTTGATTTTCTTGTTACCGACTGGAATATGCCTGGAATGGATGGGTTGACTTTACTTAAAGAGGTACGAGAGGATTCAGATCTGAGCAGCATGCCGGTTTTGATGGTTACCGCAGAGGCCAAGCGAGAACAAATTGTGGTTGCGGCCGAGGCAGGTGTAAATGGGTATGTGGTCAAACCATTTACTGCAATCACGCTTAAGGAAAAAATCGACAAAATTTTCGAGCGTCTACAGGCATGAACGATTCTAACGCAGAAACGGTGGAAGAACGTGGCTATCTCAGTCAGGAATATTTTAATCGCCTGAAGGTGCTGGCGGAAGTTCTTGAGTCCGGAGATGAGCATCGCGCTCACGAACTGGTTGGCGAGTTGACGACATTAAGAGAGTCAGCTCTTTATCAGGAGCTAGGCAAACTCACTCGTGAAATTCATGATTCTATACAGGCATTCGGAAATGATGATCGTATATCTGAACTCGCTAATGAAGCAATTCCCGATGCCAAAGAAAGGCTTAACTTTATCGTAACAAAAACCGACGATGCTGCGCATAGAACTATGGAAGGTGCTGAGCAGGCTATGGTGCTAGTTGATGATTTCTCCACCCGCGCGTCAGGCCTGCGTGATCGCTGGAAACAATTTCGACAACGCGAGTTATCAAAACAGGATTTTATTACATTAAATGATGATATTGATGGCTTTCTCGAAGCTGTCGATATTGAAACAAATCAGATCAACGGCAAAATGACCGATATTATGCTGGCACAGGATTACCAGGACATAACCGGACAAATGATCAAGCAGGTCGTTTCAATGGTGCAGGAGGTAGAAGAAAAGCTGGTTCGTCTGGTGACGATATCAGGTGCCTCCTGTCAGACTGACGAATCGAAACAGGGCTCTGGAGAAATAGCCGTCGGACCTCAATTACCAACTGCAGATGCTGCAAGTGTTGTGTCGTCTCAGCATGATGTTGACGACTTGCTCGCCAGCTTGGGCTTTTAGAACTCGGGAGACGTATTATGGCAATCGATCTCAATGATGAAATCTTACAGGACTTCCTGGTCGAAGCAGGGGAGATTCTGGAACAGCTAAATGAACAGCTGGTAGATCTGGAGCAGTCTCCGGAAGATAATGATTTATTAAATTCAATTTTTCGCGGATTTCATACCATTAAAGGGGGCGGTAGTTTCCTTTCACTGACCAACCTCGTCGAGGTATGCCACAAATCAGAGGATGTGTTTAATCTATTAAGAAATCAGGAATTGCTGCTTGATGCCAGCATGATGGATGTCTTTTTGCGGGTTCTTGACGAAGTCAATAGTATGTTTGAAGAGATTCGTTCTGGCATCGATCCCAGTGCTGCTGATTCGATGCTGCTGACCCAGCTACTTGAAATGCAAAATGGTGGTACTGTGTCAGGTGAGGTGGAGCCGACTACTCAGAGTTC
>JAAEOZ010000025.1 GCA_024222685.1 Gammaproteobacteria bacterium
ATCAGAGAGCCCTGCTCGCGATCGTCGTATAGCATCAGAAACAGCTGCCACAGCTTCGCTTTGCCCTACGACACGCTCACCTATGGCCTGTTCCATAGCAAGTAGCTTGTCGCGTTCGGACTCAAGCATTTTCGAAACTGGAATACCGGTCCAGCGCGAAACCACCGAGGCAATTTCCTCTTCACCAACTTTATTGATTAACAGCTTCATACCCTGCATTTCAACATTACTGGCAAGATCAAGCTGTTTTTCAAGCTCGGGTATACGACCGTACTGCAACTCCGACATACGCGCCAGATCACCGGCGCGCTGGGCGGTTTCAAGATCGAGCCTCGCCCTTTCCAGTGCTTCTTTGACATGCGTAGTACCCTGAAGCGCAGCCTTTTCCGACTTCCATACCTCGTCAAGATCGGAATATTCTCGCTCTAGCTGGGTTATTTCAGTTTCGAGTATATCGCGCCGCTTGTTACTGGCCGCATCGCTTTCTTTTTTCAGTGCTTCGCGTTCAATTTTTAGCTGAATTAATCGGCGTTCGAGACGATCCATATCCTCGGGTTTGGAATCGATCTGCATACGAATACGACTGGCCGATTCATCAATCAAATCAATTGCTTTATCGGGTAATTGCCTGTCCGCAATGTATCTATATGACAAAGTTGCAGCAGCCACAATTGCCGGATCGGTAATATCGACACCATGGTGTAATTCGTAACGCTCTTTTAAGCCACGAAGAATTGCTATGGTATCTTCTACAGACGGTTCCTGAACCAGCACTTTCTGAAATCGGCGCTCCAGGGCGGCATCTTTTTCAATATACTGGCGATATTCGTCGAGTGTTGTCGCACCGATACAATGTAACTCTCCGCGTGCTAGTGCCGGCTTCAGCATATTACCGGCATCCATAGCACCTTCGGCTTTACCCGCTCCTACCACGGTATGTAATTCATCGATAAATAAAATTATCTGCCCTTCCTGTTTGGAAAGATCACTCAGCACAGACTTTAGTCGTTCCTCGAATTCACCACGGAATTTGGCTCCCGCGATTAGCGATCCCATATCGAGCGAGAGTAAACGTTTATGCTTCAGACCTTCAGGAACTTCGCCATTGATAATACGCTGCGCCAGACCTTCTGCAATCGCCGTCTTGCCGACACCGGGCTCACCTATTAATACTGGATTGTTTTTAGTTCGACGTTGCAATACCTGGATTGCCCGCCGAATTTCTTCATCCCGGCCAATAACCGGGTCAAGCTTGCCCTGTTCGGCGCACTCGGTTAAATCGATAGTATATTTTTCCAGCGCCATGCGTTGCTCTTCGGCGTTCGCATTATCAACTGTCTGACCACCGCGTATTACTTCTACAGCTTCGGCAATTTTCTTTTTATCCACCCCGGAAGCCATCAATACTTCGGCAAGTGGGCCCTTTTCAGAAATCGCAGCGAGCACAAACAACTCCGAAGATATAAACTGGTCCTTGCGTTCCTGGGCCAGTTTATCGGTAACGTTGAGTAACTTACCGAGCAGGTTTGAAATATGTAAATCTCCCGCCGCACCTTCAACCTGGACCTGCTTTTCCAGTAATTCGGTCAACTGTGATCTCAACAGACTGAGATTAGCGCCAGCATGGGTAAATAGCGGCCGAACCGAGCCACCCTGCTGATCAAGCAATGCAAGCATTAAATGAACTGGTTCAATAAACTGATGATCCCTGCCTACCGCGAGCGATTGAGCATCTGCCAGAGCTTCCTGGAATTTGCTGGTTAAACGATCCATTCTCATGAAAAACCTCTAAAAATTAAGCTGTATGTCGGATTACAGAAGAAAAAATCCGAACGTTTCTGCTTAACTAAGTATGACTATAGTGGCTATTTTCAAGCGTCGCTGTTGATCCAGATCAAGCAGGCCATACGTCCTGTGACTTTGTTACGACGGTAGGAATAGAATCTTGAGGCATAGTCATAACTGCATAATCCGGACAGATAAACCTGCTTAACTCCGTATCGAACGAGCTTATTTTTCGCAAGGCCCGGCAGATCACAGAGCCAGTGACCCGGCCGATTAGCATTGAAAAATACTGTTGAGGTTTCATCTGTATTAACAAAAAAATTGTATACATCTTCACCGACCTCGAACCTTTTCTGACTGATGGCAGGACCGATCCAGGCAATCAAGCGGGCTGGATCGGATTCCATTTCCGATATCGTATTCCCAATGATGCCGTCGACCAGACCCCGCCAGCCAGCATGTATCGCTGCAACCTCAGTGCCTTCCTGATTGCAGAGCAATATTGGCAGGCAGTCGGCTGTCATTACTACTGCAATCCGGCCCTTTTCACGGCAAATAGCAGCATCGCTATTGGACAGATAACCGTTTTCATCTCCTAATGTGGTGACATACGTACTATGTGTCTGATTTAACCAGCATGGCTCGGAGGACAGGCCCAGTTGCTCGCGAAGCAAAGCTCTATTAGCTTCGACAGACGCCAGGCTGTCACCAACATGATCTGCAAGATTGAAACCGTCGAAAGGATTTAAACTATATCCTCCCAGGCGGGTTGTTGCCACCGCATTAACCTGTCCTGGTGAGGGCCAGTCGGGGTGGATGAGTTCAATCGAGTGACTAGTCATTAACCATGAGGGCATCCAGCAAGCCCTGAAAATCCGGAGGAATATCTGCTTCGAAACAACATAATTGTTTCGATCCGGGATGAACAAAACTTAACCGACGAGCGTGCAGTGCCTGACGACTAAAATTTCGGATAACATCAGCAAGACCAGGAGCAATGCCCGCAGCAATACGTAAGCGCCCACCATAAACCGGATCACCCAATAAAGGATATTTCAGGTGCGCCAGGTGCACACGTATCTGATGGGTACGGCCGGTTTCCAGTTGTACTTTTATTAAACTATGATGTTTGAATTTTTTCGCGACCTGGAAATGGGTGATCGCCGATTTACCATTTTCAGATACTGCCATTTTCTTTCTATTAGCCGGATGTCGGGCAATACCGGTTTCGATACTTCTCCCCGCTGTAATCAGCCCCTGAGTAATCGCTATGTATTCGCGTTTAACCAATCGACGCTGCAATTGATCAACCAGCCAGTGATGTGCCTTTAAATGACGAGCAACCATCATTGCTCCGCTTGTATCCCTGTCGAGACGATGCACTATGCCTGCACGGGGTAACTGTTCAAGCCCCGAGTCGATATTCAGCAATCCATTAACCAGGGTACCGTCCTCATGGCCCGCAGCAGGATGTACAACAAGCCCGGCAGGTTTATTGATAACAAACACATCGTCATCCCGATGAATGATCTCGAATTCAATCGACTGAGGGCGGTCAGACAATCGACTCACCACCGGTACATCGACTACCACCAGGTCGTCGGCATAGACTTTTTGCCGAGGTTTACAAGGTTGCTGGTTTAAGCGGATAAACCCCTCCCGAATCCAGTCCTGGATTTTGCTACGGGAATATTCCGGCAGCAGGTTGCTTAACGTCTGGTCAATGCGCTCGCCTGAATATTGATTGTCAATTCGATACTCTTGCTGTATTAATTTCATGGACTGGTTATACTGCTAGTTTGCCTGATCGGCAAGTTAACATCCGAAAAACTTTGATGATTTACAGTAACATGCGTATAGCAATTATAATCGCGATTGGCATCCTTATCACCGCATGCGGACCTGTTAAGGAAGTCGACGAAACTGCCGACTGGAGCGTAGAAAAACTTTATAATAGTGCGCGATCGCATCTCGATGACGGTCAATATCTCACCGCTATTGAGCGTTTCGAACTACTTGAATCACGCTTCCCATTCGGTAAATTTGCAACTCAGTCGCAGCTTGATGTTGCCTATGCCTATTACAAGTTTGAAGAACACGAGTCAGCCCTGGCAGCTGTAGAGCGTTTCATTAAACTAAACCCTCGCCATGAGGCAGTAGACTATGCCTATTATTTACGAGGGCTGGTCAATTTCGGTCGCGGTGGCAGCATACTCGATGCCGTGCATGACCGTGATATTTCCGATTATGACAGAACCGTGTTACTCAAATCCTACGATGATTTCAAACTATTAGTTCGCAGATTTCCAGATAGTCGATATGTCGCGGATTCACGCCAACGCATGGTTTATCTTCGTGAACATCTGGCCAGAGGTGACCTCAAGGTTGCTCAGTATTATGCCTCCAGATCGGCATGGGTGGCTGTTGCCAGTCGAACCAAATCGATTCTTCTCAACTACCAGGGCACTTCGGTTATTCCAGTAGCACTAGAGATTCAACTTCAGGCCTACCAAAAACTGGGATTAACTGAACTGGCTGATGATACGCGACGTATTATTGAGCTTAATTACGCTAATAGTAGTTCGTAAACCAGGGCTAACAGCAGAGCGGTTACAGCTCTATCCTTATCACGTTTTTTGATAATAAATTAATTTTAATCAATTTTACCGATGAGGATTAATTTATAGACTCTCTAAATTGATTGATACCTATATCAAAATTATTTATTAGAGGGCATTATGGAATTAGCTACAACATTGTTACAGGCATCACAGCCCACCAGAAAACTGTCTGCTGATAATTGTATAGCTAGCGCACTGCTCGAAGGCGATTTACCCCTGCTTAATCATATCAATCAGACACTGGAATTAAAGTCTGCTCGACAGCGCATCATCTGGGCTCTGGAAAACTTACCCGGCGAGCAGGCTTTATCATCCAGTTTCGGTATTCAAAGTGCGGTTATGCTGCATTTAATCACCGAAATCAAACCCGACATGCCGGTAATATTGATCGATACGGGTTATCTTTTTGACGAGACCTACCAGTTTATCGATGAACTAAGCCAACGCCTGCAACTCAATCTGTACTGTTTCCAGCCTCAACTTTCCCCTGCATGGCAGGAAGTCCGTTCGGGCAAACTCTGGCTACAGGGCAAAACCGGCATTGAGCGATACAACCAGATCAACAAGGTAGAACCAATGCAGCGAGCACTAATAACGCTTAATGTCACCAGTTGGCTTGCGGGCTTACGACGAGAACAGTCTTCAACGCGAAAAAAGTTACCGGTGCTGAGCATTCAACAGGGACGATTTAAATTTCATCCCATTATCGACTGGCACAAACGAGATGTTCACCGCTACTTAACGCGTCATAAGCTCCCCTACCACCCACTCTGGGAAAAAGGCTATGTTTCGGTGGGCGATTATCATACCAGCCAACCCTTACAGACCGACATGAGCGATGAGCAAACGCGTTTTTTTGGTTTACAGCGCGAATGTGGTTTACACGTCTAATAATCATTTAGCAGGATTCAATGATGCTGATTGCAGAAGCTATTACCAATGAAAAAATGAGAGTACAGCAATGCGCTGTTCGCGAGAAACCCTTGCGCAGCCTGCTTAAGGCGATTTCCTGGCGCATTACCGGTTCGCTGGATACGATACTGCTTTGCTGGTTATTTACCCAAAATGTGAATACTGCGCTGGCGATCGGATTGACCGAAGTATTGACCAAAATGCTACTTTACTACTTCCACGAACGCGTCTGGAGCCGGGTTAGAATCGGTATCGTATAGAAGACGGATTTGTATAATAAATGATAGCATGCGTCGATGGAGAAAAGTGACGCATGACGATTAACTACCGCAGGTTTGAAGCTCGGGATCGAGGGTTTGAAACCGATCTGGTAATTGAACAGGTTACTGCATCACCACAGGTTTTGGATTACAGACGTAGCACCGAGCTCGAATATTTCATGAAATGCTCCTAGCGAAGAATGCTGTCATGAAATTCGACCGATACATCATGTCGCAATCGGCCTTTGTCTGGTGATCGCATTATTCTATCCCGAGATCAAACTTCTCATCGGGAAAATACTTATGTAGTCGATCATCACATTGCACTTCGAGATGCTCCGGCGCATATCTGTCGCTGATTTCAACAGCTTCTTCGCGTGTATCGACAACAACAACTTCACCATAATCACGCCAGGCACTTTCAGCTGTGGAGCGATTCGGTTCGGCCATGCATTCGATATATTCTGGCATTAAATCGATGGTTTTCTGCGCTAGTGCTTTAGAGGTAGACAAATCTGGAAGATTGTTGACTTCCGGATTAACTCAGGAAGCCAACAATCCGCTTACTTACTACCGATGGCTAGGCGCACTCTGTTGCGGTTGCATATCCGCAGCGTCAACACCGGCAACTGCGACCGGCGCTTTCATCGCATCGCGACGGAAAGGCTCACCCAGTTCCTGATTGAGGACGACTTCGATGAATGTAGTGGTATTGCTATTCATCTGCTCATCTACCGCTGTCTTCAGTGCTTCGGTGAGCCCGGCCATGGTGTCGACCTGAACACCTTTCACGCCACAGGCTTCGGCGACTTTGGCGTAGTTCACATCAACATTCAACTCGGTACCGACAAAGTTATCGTCGTACCACAAGGTGGTATTACGCTTTTCCGCACCCCACTGGTAATTGCGGAAGATGATCATCGTAATCGGTGGCCAGCCGTTGCGGCCGCAGGCGGTCATTTCATTCATCGAGATACCAAAGGCACCGTCTCCTGCGAATCCGATGGCCGGTACATCGGGGCATCCGATCTTGGCACCGAGTATCGCGGGCAGTGCGTATCCACAGGGGCCAAACAGACCCGGTGGAAAGTATTTACGACCTTGATCAAAATTCGGATAAGCATTTCCGATCGCGCAGTTGTTTCCAATATCCGATGACATCATGACGTTCTCAGGCATCGCTGCCATGATCGCCTGCCAGGCTTCTCGAGGGGCCATGCGGTCCGGCTCACGATTACGCGCTCTTTCGTTCCAGGTGATACCTTCGTCATTGTCTTCTTCGTGAACCAGGCCGGCGAGTTCTTCAACCCAGCTGGCTTTGGTTTCAGCAATCAAGCTACGACGTGCATCGCGGCCTGCATCACCAGCGCCATCATCGAGTCGAGTGAGTAGCTGTTCGGCAACCAGACGGGCATCACCCTGGATGGCAACATCGACCTTTTTGGTTAAACCGATACGGTTGGCATTGATATCGACCTGGATGATTTTGGCGTTCTTCGGCCAGTAGTCGATGCCGTAACCCGGCAGGGTGGAGAAGGGGTTGAGTCGCGTACCGAGCGCGAGTACAACGTCCGCTTTGGCGATCAGTTCCATACCGGCCTTGGAGCCGTTATAACCCAGTGGGCCGGCTGCGAGTGGATGTGAACCGGGGAAGGCGTCATTGTGCTGGTAGTTACAGCAAACCGGTGAGTCCAGGCGTTCGGCGAGTTTTACCGAGGCGTCGATGCCGTTACTGAGGATGACGCCGGCGCCGTTGAGAATCACCGGGAATTTTGCGTTGGATAGCAGGTCTGCGGCTCTGGCAATCGCATCGGCACCACCGGATGAGCGCTCCAGATCGGATTTTTGTGGTAAATCAATATCGATGACCTGGGTCCAGTAGTCGCGTGGGATGTTGATCTGCGCCGGAGCCGAGCCGCGCCAGGCGTTATCGATAACACGGTTGAGCACTTCGGCCATGCGACTCGGGTCACGAACTTCTTCCTGGTAGCAAACCAGATCTTCGAACAGCGCCATTTGTTTGACTTCCTGAAATCCACCCTGACCGATGGTTTTGTTGGCGGCCTGCGGGGTAACCAGCAGCAATGGCGTATGGTTCCAGAAGGCGGTCATGATCGGTGTGGCGAAGTTGCTAATACCCGGCCCGTTTTGCGCTATTGCCATCGACATCTTTCCGCTCGCACGGGTATAGCCGTCGGAGATCATGCCAGCGGTACATTCGTGCGCACAATCCCAGAACTTAATACCAGCAGCCGGGAACAAATCTGAAATCGGCATCATCGCCGAGCCGATAATACCAAAGGCATGCTCGATGCCATGCATCTGCAAAACCTTAATGAAGGCTTCTTCTGTTGTCATTTTCATAATGCTGATTCTCCTAATAATCTAAATTAGCAATCAATTTGTGTAATCTGTAACCGGATAGTATGGCTAAAACCAGGACTCACCCGACACAACTTCAAAATAGAGGTAACACTGATAAGCCGCGAATGAAGCGAATAACAGCGCTCCTTTAAAGCGACCAATCTGATTCAGTCGTTGATTTCTTCCGAACGACATCGCAAACAACACCAGGGTAAAAACTACCATCACCGGCACGTCGCGATGCAGAGCTGCAGAATCGACCTCAAACCCGTGAATCAGCGGAGGGATACCCACTACCGCCAGACTATTAAACAGGTTCGAGCCAATCACATTACCAATCGCCATATCGGCAATTGACTTTTTCAGACTCGCAATCGACGCAGCCAGCTCCGGTAAACTGGTGCCCAATGCGACTATTGTCAGGCCAATGACCAGATCGCTGACACCCAGGCTTTGCGCGATATTCGACGCGCCCCAAACTAGCATACGCGAGCTGCCAATCAGTAGTACCAGACCGAGCAATATCCAGAGCCAGGCAGCTCTACTGGACATTGACTCATCGTCTTCGTCTTCGTCAGTCGCTTCTGATTTTGTACTACGGTGGCTGTGTATCATGTAGCCCATGATAATCACCAGTAAGCCGAGCAGTAGAAATCCATCGAGTCGATCCAGCTGTAAATCGTATAAACACCAAACGAGGACAGCAGTAGCAGCGAAAAGCAGCGGGTATTCTGATCGAATTAAACCACTCGATACAGAAAATGGTGCGAGTAAGGCAGTTATGCCAAGAATCAGACCGATATTGGCGATATTCGAACCAATGGCATTACCAACTGCGATACCGGGCACTTCTTCCAGCACTGCAATTACCGAGACGGCAATTTCCGGCGCGGAGGTACCAAAACCAATTACCGTAATACCGATTATCAGGTTTGAAACGCCGAGGTGCTTCGCAATAGCGGCAGCACCATCGACGAAACGATCTGCACTCCAGACCAGAATAGCAAGGCCAACCACAATAGCGGCAATAGACAATAACAACTTGGCAACCCCCGATTAAACTTGACTATTATCGCTTTGTTTCATCACCGACCGTACAGGTATTCGGGTAACCAGAGTGCGATTTGTGGAAACGATATGATCAGGATTAAACCAATCATCTGAATTACCATGAACTGTATCATGATTTACCCACCAGACATTACTTTGGGTAACCAAAGCACCAGTTGCGGGAAGATAAACAGCAGGATGAGACCGACGAGTTGAATCATCATGAATTGCATCATGCCCAGGTAGATGTCCTTGAGATCCCAATCTGGCACAACCCCCTTCAAAAAGTAGGCTGACAAGGCCACAGGCGGGGATAACCATGCGGTCTGCAGGTTCACCGCGACCAGAATGCCAAACCAGACCATCAGGTCGTAGCGATCCAGCCCGTGGATGTCCAACGCCTCGACTGTCGGTAGCAAAATTGGCACAACGATTAGAACAATAGGCACCCATTCCAGTGGCCATCCGAGCAGGAATATCAATGCCATGACCAATAACAGTATCAAGTAAGGCGACATATCGAGGCCAAGTAGCAGCTCAGTCATCATCTTTGGTGTGCCCAGGAAACTGAATTCTGCGCCAAAGAAGTTCGATGCGGCGACCAGGAACATAATCAAAACCGTGATCTCCAGAGCTTTGATCAGACTGTCAAAGAAACCAGGAATAGTGAACTTGCGGTAAACGAGAGATAACAGGATGGCACCAAAAGCACCCATCGCTGCGGCTTCAGCTGGTGTCGCCAGGCCAAGGAGAATCGAGCCCAAAGCAAAAGAAATCAGGATTGTTGGAGGCATGAGTCCGGCAAAGAATTCATCCCA
>JAAEOZ010000026.1 GCA_024222685.1 Gammaproteobacteria bacterium
AAATAATACCCGGCCAGCAAATCGAAATCACTGTGCTCTACATTTGCATCACTAACCGCCAAAGTACCCCTGGAAGTAAATTGATCCGGTGCGTCATCTGAGTTAAAGCTGTACTCACCACCCTGCAAACTGATTCCGACATAAAATCGATCCATATTAATATTGGCGCTCAGACCGAACTGGCCGCCTTCGGTACTGGAAAATGTGGATCGCCCACTGCCATTATCACCGCTCCACTCAGCGCTATTTATGGTGACTCCGAGACTGACAGAATTGTTGGCCTGAAGCGAAAAAGGCGACAAAAATACCATCAAAAAAATGAATATTCTAACTTCCGGCCTGTTGGAAATATTACTCATGCTTACTCTTCCTAAAGTGTGGGGATCGGAACCGCAATAGCCGGGTCATCGACAATGACTGCACCCGGTTTAGAATCTGATTCTGATTGAAATGTATTCGATTCTGTGCCTTTATCAGCCGGCACGATATTAACCTCTACTTTTACTTTTTCAGGTGCAACACCGTCAACCGACACATTGAGTTTAATAAAAATGAATTCACCGAGCTCATCGCCAGCACCCTGTAGTACACCGCTTTCTGGAACCTGCTCAACATTATTTGCGACCGCCACGGATACATTGTTTGAAAGCTCACTAACGGTA
>JAAEOZ010000027.1 GCA_024222685.1 Gammaproteobacteria bacterium
AAGTCTATTGGTCAGTGAGGAAGCATAGGTTGTGATCTTGAGACTGTTTAGGTAACTGATACCAGAGCTTCGATCATCGTGAGAATGCGTGGATAAACTCGCTTTCAAGGAATATCCTGAGTTTGAAATCCAATCAACAAGCATTTTTGTATCTTCTTCAGGCCACGGTGTATCAATAATATATGCGTCCTTCCCATCGATAACAACTAGGCCATTTGACGGAAAATACCCATAGCGAGGTATCTTCTTGTAAGAAGTGTGAAGGAAAACTCCCTTAGAGATTTCCTGCATCTCCAGTTTCCCGTTTTCCCAATTTGCTAAGGCAAGAGACGGATAAATTATAAAAAAGATCAAAAATATCCGAGTCATTTCTTCACTCTAACGAGGCTGCAGGAAATTTCGAGAAACAGAGTGCTTCCCAGTTCCTTTTTGACTTTTTAAAGTTTTAATCACCATTTTATTTTTTTCACATCCATTGTTGATACTGCGCTTAGATTAACGATAGTTCGTTATATTATCAATGTGGGCCCGTTATAAGATCATAATTTCCCATTTTTTAAAATTTATAAGGATATATATGCTCTTTATGCAATTACCTGGATGCTTTTCCAATACATAAATTCTTTGCATATCGTTGCATCTATTATTAAATAAATGTCGAAATCTCCTGAAGTGTACGACGTTTAATATTTGGTACCATGACATCATCTGCCGGATAGCCGCATACTAATAACATGTATGGTCGTTCGTACGAAGGGCGCTCAAGAATTTTGCCCAGGAATTTCATTGGGCTAGGTGTATGAGTAAGCGTTGCCAGACCAGATTTGTGCAAGGCCGTTATCAGGATTCCAGTCGCTATTCCAACTGACTCGGAAGTGTAGTAATTCTTATGCTTTTCACCGGATGTATCTACAGTAAATTTTTTCAAAAAAATGGCGATTAGCACCGGTGCTATCTCCAAAAAAGGTTTGTTTGCATCTGTCGCTAGTGGTGTAAGTGCTTGTAACCACTCATCACTGGCACGGTGCTCGTACAACTCCCGCTCTTCAATCTCAGCTGCTTTACGAATACGTTTTTTGACTGCAGCATCTTGAACTATCACAAAATGCCAGGGCTGCATATTCGCGCCACTGGGTGAAGTACCGGCAGCCTTGAGTGCATTTTCCAAAACTTCTTGCGGTACGTTCTGATCAGAGAAATCTCGTATAGTCCGCCGTTGAGCCATCAGTTGATAAAATGACTGCGATTCCTGTAGCATGGACTCTTCGTTTTGTCTCTTGAAATCCAGAGGTATAAAGTCTAAAGAGTTAGTCAAAGTTAGCTCCATCAGAATAAATAATTTCAAACATGATCTCACTGCTGTCCCGTTAGCGAGCAAAAAGCAGGCCTGAAAATTCATTAAATTTGTTACAATGAATTCACCATAAACCCCTGTAGCAAAAGGAATAATGAGGCTATGGCACATTGTAATACGATATCATCCCAGGTACTAAAATTTGTTCCTCGACATGAATTTGAGGCCCTTGCCAGGTAGCATTCCTCAGGCCGAAAATTCCGCACAGCTTCGAGATGGTCGCAGTTTGTTAGTTTAACGATGGCACAGCTCAGACATCAAAGAAGTGTCCAGCTCAACTTCGTTAAATTGGTTATAAAGATGCGGTAACCGGTAAACGTTATATTTTCCTGACAAACAATTTCAAGTTATCAGCCAAAATGATTGCTGACCCAGATATAGATTGCAATGTGTGTTTATTTGATACTGGCTTTTATTAACAAATTATCGTTCTGATAGAGCTAATTTGGCGCCCAAAATTGCAAAAGTTGCCGCAAATGTGCGTTGAACATATTTCATGAGATTTGGTGAACTAACGATATAGACGCTCACGCTATTTGCCAACAGGCCATACAAAATAAATACTATTAAAGTCATTACCATAAACACACCACCCAATGCCAACATATTGATGACAGGGGCGTCTGCCTGAACTGGAACAAATTGAGGAAGGAAAGCCAGGAAAAATAGAGATAATTTGGGGTTTAGAATATTTATTAAGAACCCCTTAACACTTATTCCTAGCAAGTCGGTTTTACTCTTATTGTCTTCTAATGCTAATGCCCCTGTTTCCTTCCACATGCCCCAGGCCAGATACAGTAAATAGGCAACACCAATAAATTTGATTATCTGGAAAACGATAGCGCTGGTATGAATTATTGCAGCTAACCCTAATATGCAAGCAATTAATGCGGGAATAATTCCTGCGGTACACCCTATAGCGGCAAAAATACTCGCTCGTGCCCCCTGAAATAGACCGGTCGAAATTGTATAGATAACACCAGTACCGGGCAGCAATACGACTATTAGCGAAGTAATTAAAAACTCTGTAATTATCATATAAACTCCTTAGTTTAATTTAGCATAATCGGGATAGGGGGTTCCTCATGACATCCCTCCTGCCACACCACCTGGACAGAGCATTCAAAGGTTCTGCCTAAAAACTGGGACTAAGTCTTTCGCAATAGAGATCAATTTCTGTGAACCATTCCATTTTCATGCCTGATTATGTCCCTTTGTGCAAACATGTTTTCTATGCCCTTGATGAGATTTAGATGAGAGCAATGCCACCAGAAAAACAAGACAGCTGCCTATGTGACAAGCACGAATACTGTCTTATGTGGCAGGTATAAATACTGGTATATGTTGAATACTTTCGCTCGATATTCAAATACTCAGATTATTTCTACAACGTTCGTTATACTCCGACTCCGGCCCTGAAATACCGCTTACCAAGCCTTCTTATTGTTAATGGTTTTTTAGTTGTTTGTAAATATTCTATTCAATTCCAAAACCACTTGTCTAATACTTCACCCGGCTTTTACCATCGCAGCCTCTACCGCATTGCCGAATTCTGACGGCCTAAGAATAATTCCCACACCCGCCTCACGTAGAATTTCCACTTTTTCGGCTGCCGACTCTCCAGCACTGGTTACGATTGCGCCTGCATGCCCCATGGTTCGTCCTTTTGGCGCTGTCAGGCCTGCGATATAGGCCAGCACCGGTTTACTCATGTGGTCACGGGCAAATTCAGCTGCGGCGGCTTCCTGGGGACCACCAATTTCACCGATCATAACAACAATGTCGGTATCAGGATCGGCTTCGAATTTTTCCAGGTGATCTTTAAAGGAGCTGCCATTGATCGGATCACCACCGATACCGACACTGGTACTAATGCCGATACCTTTCGTCTTCATCTGCGAGGCAGCTTCGTATCCGAGCGTACCCGAACGACCGATCAGGCCAACATTACCGGGCATGTAGATATGTCCCGGCATAATGCCCATCATGGCCTTACCGGGGCTAATTGTTCCGGCGCAATTGGGACCGGTGAGGCACATCCGGTCTTCCTTTTTATAACGACGCATATAGCGTTTGACTCGCATCATGTCCTGCGCCGGAATACCATCTGTCACACAAACACAGAACTTAATGCCGGCATCGGCTGCTTCCATAATCGCATCTGCAGCAAAAGGCGGCGGCACAAATACTACACTGGCTTCGGCTCCAGAATCTTTCACAGCGTCTTTGACAGTATTATAAACCGGTAAGTCGAGATGCCTGCTGCCACCTTTACCCGGTGTTACTCCACCGACAACATTGGTGCCATATTCGATCATTTCCTCAGCATGGAAAGTTCCAATTCTGCCGGTATAACCCTGAACGATGACAGGTGTTTTTTCATTTAACCAGATACTCATCGTTTAAGCCTCCTGGGAGCGAGCAGCATTGACAGCTTTTTCAGCTGCCTCAGCAAGCGTGGTAGCGGTAATCAGATCAATATTACTGTCCTGTAGTATCTGTCTGCCTTTTTCTTCGTTGGTACCGGATAGCCTGACAATGACTGGAACCTTGACATCAAGTTTTTCCATTGCCTGAATTACACCTTCGGCAACCCAGTCACAGCGATTTATGCCGGCAAAAATATTAACCAGAATGGCGTCGACATTGTCGTCAGACAGCACCAGATTGAATGCCTTGGTAACACGTTCCGGCGATGCACCACCACCAATATCAAGAAAGTTAGCAGGTTCGCCATCGACATGCTTAATCATGTCCATAGTCGCCATCGCCAGTCCGGCACCATTGATGATACAACCGATATTGCCATCGAGGCCGACATAGCTCAGACCCCGGTCAGCGGCATTCATTTCGCGTGGATCTTCCTGAGATTTATCGCGAAGTTCGGAGATTTGCTGGCGACGAAATAATGCGTTATCGTCAAACCCCATTTTTGCATCAAGCGCGATTAAGCGACCTTCACCTGTAACCACCAGGGGATTTATTTCAACCATAGTGGCATCTAGATCACGAAAAGCGCGATAGCAGGCCTGTAGCACCGTTACCGCTTCCTTCATCTGTACGGCGGAAAGCCCAAGTGCAAAAGCGACTTCTCGAGCCTGAAACTCCCGGAGGCCTACTGCAGGCTCTATCGGAATTCTGACAATAGAGTCAGGACTGGTTTTGGCAATCTCTTCGATATCCATACCACCGGAAGCCGAAGCGACGCACATGATGCGCTCCGAGGTACGGTCGAGTACAAAGGCCAGATAAATTTCACGCTCTATATCGGTGCCCGTTTCTATGTACAAACGTCCCACCAGTTTACCTTGTGAGCCAGTCTGGTTGGTGACCAGGCGCTTACCGAGCAACTCATCAGCCGCATCTCGGACTTCCTGTTCTGAGCAACAGAGTTTAATGCCGCCTGCTTTTCCACGCGCGCCAGAATGTATCTGTGCCTTTACCACCCACTTTTCACCGCCCAGTTCCATGGCACGATAGGCTGCCTGCTCCGGGCTGTAGGCGATACCGCCGCGAGCAATCGGCATGCCAAAGTCAGCGAGTAGCGCTTTGGCCTGATATTCATGTATGTCCATAGTGATTACTCCTGCCCTTTGGCTTTGATAGCAGCGTCCATATTGACCACATTTTCGGCCATTTTAGCGGAAGCTTCGTCAATCATGCGTCCATCGAGCGAAGCAGCACCTTTGCCCTGTTCGGCCGCTTCTCTGAGTGCTTCGAGAATTCGTCTGGCACGATCGACTTCAGAATCTGCAGGTGAATAGACTTCGTTGGCGAGTTCGATCTGGGATGGATGAATAGCCCATTTGCCTTCGTATCCCATTGCAGCAGCTCTCCTCGCCCCCAGTAGATAACCATCAGGATCGCTGAAATCCCCAAAAGGGCCATCTATTGGTCGCAATCCATAAGCACGGCATGCCACCAGCATGCGCGATAAGCCGTGATGCCACTGATCACCAGGGTAATCTGGATTCAATCCACCGATATTAGTTGTTCTTGCACGGCAGCTAGCAGCATAATCAGCGACACCGAAATGCAGTGCTTCCATTCGCGGACTGGAAGTAGCAATGGCGTCAACATTCGCCATGCCCAGCGTGGTCTCTATCAGTACTTCTATACCTATGCGGTTACTCAACCCTTTGGCCGTCTCGATCTGGGTTAACATCGCATCAACCATATAAACGTCGGCAGCGACGCCTGCTTTCGGAATGAGGATGGTATCGATACTGGCACCTGCCTGTTCAACCAGATCTACCACATCACGATACATATAATGGGTATCGATGCTGTTAATCCGCACTGAAACAGTCTTGTTGCTGGCTCGCCAGTCGATATCGTTTAAGGCTTCAATAACATTTTTTCTGGCCTGAACTTTGTCGCCGGGTGATACCGCATCTTCCAGATCAAGAAATACATAGTCGGCTGCGCTATCTGCGGCTTTCTGAAACATTGCAGGATTGGAACCTGGTACAGCGAGTTCGCTACGCTGTAGACGTTGACGTGCCGGGGGATACTGGGTATGACTCATCGTGTTACTCGTAAAAAAATTAAAAAAAGGACAAATATCGAGCAGTACTCACATATTTATATTATTTATATGTTTATTTACAAAACACATACATAGTATGGACAGGCAGTTGGAGCAACTTATAAATTCACGACATCTGCGCTTTCAATTGCGACGGAGGAGGTTTAAATAACTTTGCATCGTAAAAAGATTTTTAAATACCCTGAGCAGGGCTAATTAAGAACGGCGGTTACCAGCAGATAAAGAAATACAGATGATAGCCAGATATCTATCAACACATAGAGATAAAGGTAATAACGTTTCTCCGGCTTCCCTACAACACCCAGAGTCAAGTACAGAAAAATAGCCAGTACACCAAGTAAAGCAACAACTACATGCACCCGCAGACCTCTCTACTCAATCGATCAGGTTGTTGTGTCTAAAAATTCACAGCGTGCAGCCGCGATAGCAGTCATATTGACCAGACCGCGCACAGTAGTATTGGACGTTACGATATGCGCAGGGATATGGCAACCCAGTGTAATTGAACCAATCGGTACACTGCGATCCACTACTTTAATGATGTTACTGGTAATATTGGCTGCATCCAGATTGGGCATAATCAGTAAATTGGCCGCGCCTTCCAGATTGGAATTGGGGAATAACTCGTGCCTGACTCTTTGCGATAAAGCTGAATCCGCCTGCATTTCGCCTTCAATCATTAAATCCGGATTCATTTCGTGAATTAAACTCAGGGCCTGCCGCATTTTAAGCGAAGATGCTGAATCCCGACTACCGAAATTTGAATGTGACAACAGTGCAGCCTTCGGTACCAGGCCGAATCGTTTGACTTCTTCTGCGGCACTGATGGTCATCTGTGCGATAGCCTCGACACTGGGGTCTGGAGTGACATGTGTATCACAGATAAAAAGCACGTGCCCGCTACTGGAGATGTGACCACTCATTGTTGCTACCTGGTTAATACCTGCCCCCTGTTGAGTAACGCTCAAGACACGCTCAAGATGACGGTGAAAGCGACCGATGGTTCCGCAAATCATGGTATCTACCAGCCCCAGTTTTACCATCATCGCTGCCTGTATGGTCACACTACTTCGAAGTAACTGACGTGCTTCAGGCAGCGTTCTACCATTTCGCTCGGTTAATCGATGATAAGCTGACCACCAGGATTCATCATCGTCGTAATTGAGGACCTCATAGTCCTCACCTGGTTTACAGACCAGACCATGCTCTCTGATCACGCGCTTTATTTCGTCGGGACGACCGAGAACAACCGGATAACAGAGTTTCTCCTGAACGATTGTATCTATTGCCTTTAACACTCGTGGATTTTCACCTTCAGCGAAAGCTACACGCCTGGATGCTGCTCGAGCCTGATCGAATACGGGCTTCATAAATAAACCCGAACGATAAATAAATGCATTCAGTTTATTTCGATAGACAAGCATATCTTCAATCGGTTGCTGGGCAACCCCGGAATCCATTGCGGCCTGAGCTACGGCCGGAGCAATTGACAATATCAGCCGCCTGTCAAAAGGTTTGGGGATTAAATACTCAGGGCCGAAAATCAACGCATCACTCTGGTAGGAATTTTCTACAATATCACTACTACCGAAACGCGCAAGATCAGCCATAGCATCGACACAGGCAATTTTCATGGCTTCATTTATTTCTGTTGCGCCCACATCTAGAGCGCCACGGAACAGAAAAGGAAAGCAAAGTACGTTATTGACCTGATTAGGATAATCAGACCGACCCGTAGCGATGATCGCGTCACTTCTCGCCTGATGGGCTTCAGCGGGATCAATTTCCGGTGTTGGATTAGCCAGAGCAAAAACTATCGGATTTTCAGCCATGCCTTTAACCATATCGGCGCTCAGTACATTACCGGCCGACAATCCGAGAAATACATCCGCTCCGGGAATCACTTCGGCCAGCGTACGCTTGTCCGTATGCTGTGAAAATCGTTCCTTGTATTCATCCATTTCCTCGGTGCGGCCTTTGTACACTACACCGTAATAATCCGTTACCGTAATATTGTTGATATCCATACCTAGCGAAACCAGTAATTTCAGACACGAAATTGAAGCAGCACCAGCGCCAGAAGCCACCAGCTTAACGCTCGAAATATCTTTACCCACCACTCTCAACGCATTCTTCATCGCCGCCGCAACAACGATTGCAGTTCCATGCTGATCGTCGTGAAAAACCGGTATAGACATACGTTCGCGTAGATATTTCTCGACGTAGAAACAGTCCGGTGCCTTTATATCCTCAAGATTTATACCACCGAAAGTCGGTTCCAGACGTTCAATAGTTTCAGCTAGGAGTACCGGGTCGCTCTCATCGACCTCGATATCGAAAACATCTATGCCTGCAAAGCGTTTGAACAGCACTGCCTTACCTTCCATTACCGGTTTCGACGCCAGGCTGCCGATATTGCCCAGGCCCAGCACCGCGGAGCCATTTGAAATCACACCGATCAGGTTTGCTCTGGCCGTATACTGACGCGCATTCAAAGGATCTCTGACAATTTCTTCGCAGGGGTGTGCGACACCCGGTGAATAAGCCAACGAAAGATCCTGTTGCGATGTTAATGCTGTCGTTGCTTCTATGCGTAGCTTGCCTGGATAGGGCTTGCGGTGATATTCGAGCGCGCGGTCACGTAATTCGTCTGTCATTGAAGTCATTATTGTGTGTAATTAGGGTGAGTATACCGAATAAACTAAGGCCGCTATCAACTATCTAGTTATGTATATAGTTATCATCTGCTGCGACCATATATAAATCATTCGTTTTGATACCAATCACGTCAACAGGAAACATAAAGTAGTCTAAAATTAAGGTATAGCAAACCAGTTATCTAACATATCAGAACCAGATTTGGACAACCGACAAAACCTCATAATTACGGCACAGTTACCCGGCCATAAAAATTTCTCACGCGGTATTTTCGAGACGCCGAAATATATTGCGGGAATCGATCCATCCCTTGGTCTTATCGCCATAACGAGCAGTGTATGCATGGTTACAGAGAATTCACCAGCACACATTGCTATGAAGATTCTGATGGATGACATGCAGACCAATATTCCCCAGTTTACCAGTGATTTAGATGACTCAAAAAAGCCTTCGATGAATGTCAATTGCCTGCAGGAGTCGCTTGATAATATCAACGAGTATCTGTATAGCCAGGTCGGAATCCTGTTCGAATCGACATCAGCAGTCGCTACTCAGCTTTCAGCTTTCCAGTATCTAAACGGTTATCTGAGTTATATCCTGGGTGCTGGTATAAAGTGTTTATTACTAAGAAACAATGAGTTAAAGGAATTATCTAATGTATCCTCTCATTTATCGGGGGCGCTTGGAGAAAAACCCCTGTTTGAATCTCGAGCAGAGGAAATCAAACTCAACGATGGAGATATTCTGGTAATCGCTTCCGCTGGTGATATTAACACTATCGAAGAAGACTTTATTCGTTTAACGCTATCCCGTTTCCCGGAAAATCTCGATACTGCAATACGTCAAATCAATACCAGAGCAAGCCGTAGCGGCATGGAAGATGTACCTGGCATAATTTTCTGTTGTATCGACCAGGGCAGCAACCCGAAAAGAGGCTGGCTAAGTTAATAAATGTGATACTACTGAACTGGGAAGTTCCTTCCACTCGGCAAATCGCCGCGCTTCTAGTCCAAAAGTAAACTAATTACCTTTAGATATTTCACATTTTTTGCTGTTTGCAGCTAGTAAAAGATCATAACTCGCCTAATCTTAATTATAAAGACACTACAGGCTGGACAATTGGCACACAAACAACATTCTTTTGGCGATAGTAATTCGCTATATTCGCCGATCAGAAAATTCGCTCTGAATGGATTAAGTGATTTAATCAGGGTGTTAATGGAAAGTATTGACGACGCTCTATTTGGGCTTTCGGAAAAGGCTGAATCAGATCGAGAGCGAAATATGTATTTCGAGGCAATGCGTGAGATCCGCATGAAGCGTACTGCCATACAGGCTGGCTTTGATCAGGCAATGGAATCCAGCTTCGCTCAGCTTGCTCAGAATACGAGCTCGAGTATTGATGAATTCGAACCCGAAGAGCTATCACTGGTTGAGCTCGATGAGATTGAAGACAATATCGCTATCGACAATATGATCTCGAAGGCGAGGCCTAATTTCGAAGATGATTTATTCGCCGTTTTGGAAAGGCTCAAAATCGTCACCCAACGCGATGACATTGACGAAGACACCAACCCACTCGACCCCAGGGCCATCTGCGATAGTTTTCACAAAGCTTCAGATGTTCTTGAAACTGACATTCAGATCAAACTAATCTTTTATAAACTTTTCGACAAGTACGTCATGAGTAATCTAGGTCACTTTTATCAGGAAATGAATGAATATTTCATGCAGAAAGGCATTTTGCCCGAATTCAAGGCATCAAAGGAACGGTTAAAGCAAACCACCAAATTCATGGCGAACCGTATCAAGGCATCAACCGGTCAAGCCAACTTACTCGGAGAAACCCATAGCAAGGATTCATCTGGAATACCAGTCTCGGAAGGCTTGAGTGCCAATACAGACGGTAATCTGCTTGCAGTACTTCAGCAGGCACTTTCAGGTAGTGCAAATCAATCCGTTTTTGGTGAAAACATGACTGGCGTTAGCGGATCGGCTTCTGACTTGATAGATATTCGAAATGTAACCAGTGATAGCAGCCAGGTATCAGGTTTAAATATCGTTCCTGCCGCTCAAAATAACGCATATATGTCGGCTCTAACCAGTTTACAGATGGCTAATATTGCCGATGCACCCGCACAAAACATCGATCTGCAGAATTTCAAACAGTCCATGCATCAGCAACTGCTTAATTTCAATCAGGAGAACCAGCATCACACCAGTGCATCTGATAACCAGATTATTGATATTGTGTCGATGCTTTTTGACTTTTTTCTCGACGACGAATCATTACCGGACCCAGTTAAGGTTCTCATCGGTCGATTACAAATTCCAATTTTGAAAGCTGCCATGATTGATAGCAATTTCTTCAATCAGAAAAAGCATCCAGCCCGGCAACTACTTGACAATATATCGAAGGCATCTCTGGGCTGGAATCAGGACGTAGCGCAGGAAAAAATACTGATCGATAAAATCGAATCAGTGGTGAATTATATTCTTGGTGAATTTGAGAACAATATCGAAGTATTTGACCTGGCTTTGACCGACCTGAATAGCTTTCTTTCCAGTGAAGCAGAAAAAATACAGCAGGCAGAAGAAACTGTTATCCAGCATGAAAAGGACAATGACCGGCTGGTAAGTGAAGCGCAGGATGCGGTATCAAATTTAATTTCCCGCATCTGCGAAGGGCGAGGTTTGAGCTTTGAAGTAACCGATTTCCTCGACACAATCTGGAGTTCAGTACTATTTCACGCCTATCTATCGTTAGGAAAAACATCCATCCACTGGAAAAATCTACGTCGTATCACCACCACACTGGTCTGGACACTAGTGCCCAAGTTCAGAGAAGAGGAGCGCATAAAAATCTTGCAGACTCTTCCTGCTTTGCTGCGCGCTCTATCAAAGGGTATGAATCTGGTGAATATTAGCACCGATCAACAGAATCGAATTTTCAAAATACTAGCTCAGGAACATGCCAGAGCCGTTAAACAAACGACCAGAAACATCATAACCCGTGTTGACGATGAAACGATCTGGCCGGACGACGATCATATCGCCAGAGCTTTTCAGGGGCTTTCTGAAAAGGGCAGTAAAGTGATCGATATAGTCTCATCTGACGGGTTAGATAAAGCAGAAACGGGAGCCGATGACGATCTGGACTCGATTACCGAGATAACAGTAACAGCGACCAAAGATGTCATCCACAATCTCGAAGATTTCACAACCAGTGTAAGTATGGGAGCCATAGAGGTCGATGAAGAAATCATCATCGAGTCAAGTGAACAGGCAAAGTATCATGCTACACCCCTGGCCGAAGATGACGAATTCCTCGAGCAGGCTCGTTCACTGGAAATAGGAACCTGGGTTGAATTTACCGAATTAGATGCCAGCCAGCTTAATACCCGCCTGTCCTGGAAAAGTAATGTGACTGGAAAGCTGGTATTTTCTAATCGTCATGGAGCGAAAGTGAAAAGTATGAGCGTCAATGCTTTTGCGATAGAACTTCGCTCGGGGCGTGCAAAAAATCTTACGTCATCTTCCGTTTTTGATCGTGCTATCAATACCATTATGACCACAATCAAGCATTAACATGGTAAAAGTATCGACTTAAGGCATGGGGAAATTAACGCTTCGATCCTTTCTCGGAATGCGCAATATCGACCAGTTCCATGGCTTTTTCCATATACGACTCTTTATAGCCATCAAGCAGGTGACCGCTTTCGGGAGCAAAATAATCTTTCATATCGACGCCATTTTCGTGCTCATAATCGATAAACCTTTTTTGCATGGCGATAAGTTCCGCAATTCGCGCTTTTTTGTCGGTCATCTTATTTCTCGTTGATCGAATTGATTAAAATATAGAGTAGTTCTCCAGCCTGGTCACTATCGCAATAGTGGTATAAGTAACTAATAGCCACCCTTTCGTCGGCTTTCAGGTAATCCTGCGATACGCCCACCCTGCTTGCTTGGGTCTCCGGGGAATAAATCGTACAAATCTTTAGACTTAATTTTACTACCCCATTGATCACTCATACGTTTAATCATAGTTCGCGTATTGGGCTGATTGCCGGCATTGTTTATAAATTCGTGTCGCAGGTAGCGAATAATATCCCAGTGCCTATCAGCAAGTTGTAACCCGTCATTCCCGGCCATTTCTTCAGCCAAAGCCTCAGACCAGTCCTCAACATTAACCAGGTATCCATTTTCGGTGGTTTCGATAGATTTACCATTGAACTCGATGGGCATTGTTAAACTCCTTGGATTCGAAATATATCTGCTTATTTTGCTTAAGCCGACTTAACAGCGTCTATACCCTTATGGGGAAGGAAGATACCTATTCCCATTAGCATGCTATTACCTATACCAACCTTCTGAAGACGTAACGAATCGCTGACACTGAGGCCGGATAGCATCAACTTTCGTGTCTTTATAAAATCCTCGCCTGAGCGATGTTTTACCTGAAGTCCACACATCATTTTCCTGATATGGACATTTTCCTCACGCAGCCAGTTCAATATTCTTTCTATAAACGCTTCTTCGGCTTCGTTCATATCAGATTCGATATAGCGGGAAAATACTGTTGTTAATTTACTCAATGGTCTCGCCTTGAACTCGCCAATAGCCAAATTATGTCCCTGGATGTCGAGTTGATGATGAATAAGGGCGCGGCAGTCCTCTATTCGATGAAATGGCATACGCAATATCAACCTGGTTCGTCGGGAAGGGAGCAGAAAGCCAATTTCTTCATCCGGTCGCTGCCAGCCATGCGATGATTCTGCGACGTGTATTTGATGAATTGCAGCATACGGTTCGGTTTCCAGCCAGCCAAGTTTGTTGCATATGGCCTGTTTTAAGACTTCTCCGTGGTCGATAGGTATGGTCTTACATCGGATACTAAACAGTAAGTCGACAACATCATCGCTTACTATATGCCCATCAGCATCGTCCTCGGTTTCTTCCCAGTACATTCATTCAACCTGTCTTAATGCCGACTCTAATATTGCGAATGGACTTCCAGCATGTGATTCAAATCATTCAACGCAGCCTGCATCAGATCATAGTCTATCCAGACTATCTTCACTATATGGCGATAGCTTATATTCAGCCCAGTTTTTAAAATCTGTCTGAGTGGATAAATTAAACAGTTGCATTTTCTCCGCAATATCTATTTAACCAGCGGGATTACGCTACCTGTCAAAGCAATTTTCAGGTATACCCACATCGGGGTAAAACTGCTTCAGCCTGCCCTCCCATCAGATAAATGGTGTCAATTCGAGACGCCGATTAAGCTTTCTATATTGTTGATATATCTAAAAAATCCTAAGGTTAGTACGGTTATTGATCATAGGTATGTAAATCGAGGAGACAGTTTAAATGTCAAAACATGATACACCAATGCTTGATGAGCTTGAAAACGGTCCATGGCCAAGTTTTATAAGTGGAATCAAGCGCCTCCGAGATGATCATCCAGATCAGCGCATCAACAGTGTTGCTAATAGCCTGCTTGGTCAACTGGAACACTCTTATGAAACACGTAAGGGTTACTGGAAAGGAGGAACTGTCTCGGTATTCGGTTACGGTGCAGGAATTATCCCTCGATTCTCCGAAGTTGCCGACGCTTTCCCCGAATCAAAAGAATTTCATACACTGCGTGTACAACCACCTGCAGGTAATCACTACACCACAGATACATTAAGAAAGCTTGCAGATAGCTGGGAAAAACACGGATCGGGGCTCGTGACATTCCACGGCCAGACCGGGAACATCATGTTTATCGGCACAACCACTGATGGTACGCAGGGATTTTTCAATGAAATAAATGAATACGGATTTGACCTCGGTGGTGCCGGTCCCGATGTCAGAACTTCAATCTCCTGTATCGGTGCAGCAAGATGTGAGCAATCCTGCCTCGACGAACAAAATATTCAACGCACCGTGATTAATAATTTTACCGACGATGTCCATCGCCCGGCATTGCCGTATAAATTCAAGTTCAAGGTCTCAGGTTGTGGTAATGACTGCCAGAATGCAATCGAACGTTCCGACTTTGCCATCATCGGAACCTGGCGCGACGATATGCGTGTCGATCAGATACGATTTAAAGAATATGTAGAGATAAAAGGCCGCGATTACCTTAATGAAAATGTGATCAGCCGCTGCCCGACAAATGCTCTGAAAATAAACGATGACGATACGCTGCAAGTTGATAACCGTAACTGTGTGCGTTGCATGCATTGCCTGAACGTCATGCCGAAAGCGCTGTCTCCCGGCCTTGATAAAGGTGCGACAATCTGTATTGGCGGTAAGCGAACGCTTAAGATCGGTGATTTAATGGGAACCGTCATTGTACCATTTATGCCGCTCAAGACCGAAGAAGACCTGGAGAAACTCAATGAAATGGCTGAAGAAGTCATCGACTTCTGGGCAGAAAATGCACTTGAGCACGAGCGATGCGGCGAAATGATCGAACGTATCGGCCTGTCTAATTTCCTCGAAGGCATTGGCATCGAAGTCGATCCCAATATGGTAGACAGCCCACGCCAGAGCTCATACGTACGTATGGATGAATGGGACGAAGAAGCTAGAAAGTGGTTTGACAGGCAGGCTGAAGGCGCCTGAGGTCAATTCGAGATCAGATCACCAATTTAATAGAATTTGAGTAGCGGAGTTTAACATGGCCAAAGCCAAAACAGCCCCTCGCCCACCCATTGAGTCAGGATGTCCGGATGGATTTAGAAATATGCATCCAATCATGCGTAAGAATTATGGCAACTGGGATTACCATGAAGACCCGCAACCAGGTGTGCTCAAGCATATCGCTTATGGCGGTGATGTTATTTATACCGTGAAAGCGGCAACGCAGCGTATTCTTGACGTATTCACACTACGCACACTTTGCGATATTGGCGATAAATATGCCGATGGCTATGTACATTTCACCTTACGCAGTAATCTTGAGTTTTTTGTCGACAGCGAAGAACGTGTGCAACCTTTAGTTGACGCATTAACAGGTGCGGGATTCGTCGTCGGTGGAACTAAAAATTCGGTTACCAGCATGTCGCACACTCAGGGTTGGTTACATTGCGATATTCCCGGGACCGATGCCTCTGGTGTCGTCAAGGCAATGATGGATGAACTGATCGATGAATTCAGGAACTGGAATATGCCAAATCGTGTTCATATGACGACTTCCTGTTGCCAGATCAACTGTGGTGGTCAGGGAGATATTGCGATTAATGTTCAGCACACTAAACCACCAAAAATTAATCACGATCTGGTAGCTAATGTCTGCGAACGACCCTCAGTAGTAGCACGTTGTCCAGTAGCCGCGATTCGACCTGCGATGGTTAACGGTAAGCCCTCACTCGAAGTCGACGAGAAGAAATGCATATGTTGTGGTGCCTGTTATCCACCCTGCCCTCCAATGCAAATTAATGATGCCGAGCACACCAAGCTCGCTATCTGGGTTGGTGGCAATCATTCGAATGCCCGCGGAAAACCAAGCTTTCAGAAACTTGTTGCGGCCGGTATCCCAAACAATCCGCCACGCTGGCCTGAAGCAACCGCGATTGTTAAGAAGATTCTACATACCTACAAAGAAGATGCCAGAGACTGGGAACGTATCAGTGACTGGATTGACCGTATCGGTTGGACTCGTTTTTTTGAGCTAACCGGCCTGCCGTTTACCAAATTCCATATTGATAACTGGCGAGGCGCACGTAACAGTCTTAATGCTTCCACCCATATTCGTTTTTAGCCAAATACGTTATAGGAAAATATGAAGTTTACCGTACAGATTAATACCGGTCCTTTTACGCAGCAGGCATCTGATACTGCCTATCAGTTTACGCGTGCCGCACTGGAAGCGGGTCACGAAATTCATCGTATTTTCTTTTACCACGATGGTGTCAATAACGCGTCCATGTATTCGGTTCCACCCCGGGATGATCGTAATTTACAGCAACTCTGGAGTGAACTGGGAGTGAAATACGACCTCGATATTATCGTCTGCGTAGCAGCCGCTCAGCGGCGCGGTATCCTGGATGAATCCGAGGCCAAAAAGCACGGTAAAGGCCAGGCCAATATCGCTCCGGGATTTCAGATTTCGGGCCTGGGCCAGTTAATCGAAGCAGGCGTACAGTCCGATCGTCTGCTGGTATTTGGTGATTAATATGTCGAATACTAAAACTTTTGTTTATGTTAATCGTAAGGCACCCTACGGCAGTGTCTACGCCCTGGAGTCACTCGAAGTCGTTCTGATTGGCGCGGCGTTTGAGCAGGATGTCAAACTGGTATTTATGGACGATGGTGTATTTCAGTTAACTAAAGGTCAGGATCCCGAAGGTATCGGCATGAAGAACTTTTCCAAAACCTATGCCGCGCTAGGCGATTATGACATCAGTCAGATATACGTCGACGAAATCTCATTGAATGAGCGAGGTTTAACGCTTGATGACCTGCAGCCACTGGTATACGAAGATGAAGACGACGACTGGGAAGAAAAGAGTTCGATTCATCTGGTAAGTCGCGATCAATTATCGGATGTTATCGAATCCGCTGATGTTCTATTAAATTTTTAGGCTATCGATATGGCTACTTTACATACTGTCAATAAATCTGCTTTTGAACGAAACTCTCTGCATAGCTGCCTTTCGGTATGTAAATCCGATGGTAGTGTTTTACTGATCGAGGATGCAGTCATTGCGGCTTTACAAAATACATCTGTTTCCGAAAAGATTAACAAAGCGGTAGCTAGCGGAATTCAGTTTTTTGCTTTACATGAAGATATCAGGGCTCGCGGGTTACCCGAGCAACGTATCATGGACAATGTGACCCTGGTGGACTAT
>JAAEOZ010000028.1 GCA_024222685.1 Gammaproteobacteria bacterium
GCTTGCCATTTCGAGCATTTCCTCGAAAGTAATCGTCCTTAGTCGCCTGGCCTCGGGTTCTACTCTGGGATCGGTTGTATACACCCCGTCAACATCGGTAAAAATCTGGCACTCATCTGCTTTTAGCGCGGCTGCAAGCGCGACTCCGGTGGTATCTGATCCACCGCGTCCCAACGTGGTAATGTTGTTAGATTCGTCAATTCCCTGAAACCCTGCGACTACGATAATATGGCCAGACTCCAGGTCGCGGCGAATATTGGCATCGTCGATCGATTTAATCCGCGCCTTATTATGCGCGCTATCGGTAACAATACTGACCTGCCCGCCGGTATACGACCTGGCGTTATATCCGCGTTTTTCAAAGGCCATCGATAACAATGCGATGGTTACCTGTTCACCGGTAGATAACAACACGTCGAGCTCGCGCCCTTTGGCCTGCGGATTGATATCCTGAGCCAGTGCCATGAGCCGATTGGTCTCCCCGCTCATAGCTGAAACGACAACGACTATGTCATTACCCTGTTTTTTATAGGAAATAACTTTATCGGCTACAGATTCGATACGTTCTATAGTACCGACAGAAGTACCACCATATTTTTGAACCAGCAGAGGCATTGAATAATCTAGAAATTAACAGACGTAAAAAACGAGCGCGGATTATAGAAAAATCAGAACCATTTGTATAACGATAATAGGCCTATTTCCAAATCTAGAGCCGACTTTCTGCCCAGGCGACAACTGAAGCCAGTGCAGCAGGTAAATTTTCCGGTTGATTACCGCCCGCCTGGGCCATGTCGGGCCTGCCACCACCACGACCGCCACACTGCTCAGCAACGAGGTTAGCCAGATCACCAGCCTTAATTTTCGAGGTTTGTGCTTTGGTAACGCCAGCGATTATAGAGACTTTACCATCTTCACTGCTGGCGAGAACAATAGCGGCTTCGCCCAGTTTATTCTTGAGTTGATCGACTGTTTCACGCAGGGTTTTGACATTCGCGCCTTCGAGGCTGGCTGCCAGTACCTTTACGCCTTTTACATCAACAGCCTGCGCTGCAAGGTCGCCACCTGCCTGGCTGGCTGCCCTCGATTTGAGTGCTTCCAGTTCCTTTTCCAGACTTCGATTTGTTGCACTAAGTTGTTTTATGCGCGTAAGCAGATCATCTCGACTGGATTTAAGCGACTGTGCGGCCAGTTCAAGTTGATTTTCAGAATCTATAAAGCGCTTCACTGCAGCCTGACCGGTAACCGCTTCTATCCGGCGAACTCCGGAGGCAATACCTGTTTCCAGCACCACCTTAAACAGGCCGATATCCCCGGCACGCTTAACATGGGTGCCACCGCAAAGCTCTACGGAGTCCGATCCAATCCGTAACACGCGCACTTCATCTCCATACTTTTCTCCAAATAAAGCCATTGCACCGGTTGCCCTGGCCGATTCCATATCCATTAATTCGGCAAATGTTTGCCGATTCAGACGAATCTGGTCATTCACCATAGTTTCGATAACTGTGATTTCCTCGGCCGTTAGCGGTTGATAATGCGAGAAATCAAAGCGCAATTTCTCGGAGTCAACAAGAGATCCTTTCTGTTGCACATGATCACCGAGCACCTGACGCAAAGCTTCGTGCATAAGATGCGTTGCCGAATGATTGAGCATAACCGCCTGACGATAATCTTCGCTAATTTGCGCGGTAACTCTGCAGCCTTCGGACAATTGACCCGATACCAAACTACCAATATGCAAATACACATCATTTTGCTTTTGGGTATCTTTAACCTGAAATTCGAAACCATGGCCACCCAGTGACCCGATATCACCTACCTGCCCACCTGATTCCGCGTAAAAAGGCGTTTGATCCAGAATAACGACAGCTTCGTCGCCATTATCGAGTGATTTGACAGACTCTCCATTTTGCAGTATCGCAACAATTTGGGCATCCGTAGACGATTGTTCGTAGCCCAGAAATCCGCTGGCAATGTAACCGTCGAGCTTTACAGTTTCGCTGCTGACACCGAACTGACTGGATGCCCTTGCGCGAGTACGCTGTTCTTCCATGGCAACATCGAAACCCGCCTGGTCTATTTGTAACTCGCGTTCGCGCGCAACATCAGCGGTTAAATCGACCGGAAAACCGTAGGTATCGTAGAGTTTGAAAACAGTTTCTCCGTCGATAGTATCGCCCTTCATGTCTGCAATACTGTCTTCGAGAATACGCATACCCTGTTCGAGTGTTTCGGCAAAGCGTTCTTCTTCTTTGCGTAATACCCTCGACACGTGATCGACCAGTCCGCGTAGTTCCGGGTATGCATCTCCCATCAGTTCATCTAGCGTCGATACCAGTTGGTAAAAAAATGCATGTTTGCAACCCAGTTGATGACCATGCCGCGCGGCTCGACGGATAATGCGACGCAACACATAACCGCGCCCTTCATTTGAAGGTAAAACACCATCAACAATGAGAAAAGCACAGGATCGAATATGGTCTGCAATCACGCGTAGAGACTTGTCTTCCAGATCGGTAGTTTGGGTTAACTCGGCAGCTACTTTAATCAGTGCCTGGAAAAGGTCTATATCATAATTATTATGCACATTTTGCAAAATCGCAGCGAGACGCTCAAGCCCCATACCGGTATCAACCGAAGGTTTCGGTAAAGGGTGCATGACACCATCGGCATCTTTATTGAACTGCATGAAAACCAGATTCCAGATTTCGATATATCGATCGCCATCTTCCTCCGGCGTACCAGGAGGCCCACCCTCGATGTCGGCGCCATGATCGTAGAAAATTTCGCTACAGGGTCCACAGGGCCCGGTATCACCCATAGACCAGAAATTATCCGAAGTACCGATGCGGGTAAAACGATCGGCATCAACACCAATATCGTTTAACCAGATATCGGCGGCTTCATCGTCGTCGGCATACACTGTTACCCATAGTTTTTCAGCGGGCAACCCAGTCACATTAGTAAGGAAATCCCAGGCGTAATGAATCGCATCTTTCTTGAAATAATCCCCAAAACTGAAATTTCCCAGCATTTCAAAAAAAGTGTGGTGCCGCGCGGTGTAGCCGACATTTTCAAGATCGTTATGCTTACCGCCAGCACGTACACAACGTTGCGAAGTCGTCGCGGTTTTATAGCTTCGCGTGTCGGAGCCAAGAAAAACATCCTTGAACTGAACCATACCTGCATTGGTAAAAAGCAGGGTAGCATCATTCGCTGGCACAAGAGGACTCGAAGGTACAATGGTGTGACCCTTACTTTCAAAATATTTCAGGAACTGATCCCGTAACTCGGCACTGGTTGTCATAGATGATTCTGGATTGCTGGAACTGAACTATACCGGTCTAAACGACCAGAAGGCTAAATAATCAGCGGAATAATCGCATGACTGACTCGGGAGAAAAACCCCTATTTTGTAAAAAACGTGCCTGTTTCATTTTTTGTGCGTAATCAGCAGGAATTTCGACACCAAATTTACGAATTTTCTGTCGCAGCATGCGTTCCTGCCATTCACCATCGAAAACCTGCAGACAGGTATCGACCAGTTCTTCCGCAACTCCTTTGTGGATTAATTCATGGCGAATCTTAATCGGACCATAGCCTGCGTTAACTCGTTGATTGACAAAACTCTCGGTGAAACGAGAATCGCTTTGTAAGTTGTCAGCCTGTAGTTCCTTGATAGCCAGCTGGATATCATCATGCTCAAAGTCGCGTTTTTTGAGTTTTTGTAATAGCTCCCTGGCAGAATGCTCACGTCTTGCCAGCAGGTTCATTGCGGTGTTTCGAATGCTTTGTTGTTTTTGCATTTTATATATTGCCCCAATCCCAGTTGATGACGATTGTTCGGCCTGAAATCGACCTGTCGGGGGTGTCTATCGTCTCTCGAAACATTCAACTGTTATTGTAAATAAAACAAAGCCCCTGATTGAATAACAATCAGGGGCTTCGGCCAGCAGGCACATGCGCAGAGATGTTGAATATGGGTTAGGGTTAGTCAACAACCTCTGCTACTACCGGTGGGTCGGTTTTGAGTGCTTTACTGTCAGCTCGGTCTGCTTTTTTTGGCAATAATTCTTCACGGATGCGTTGATCTATTTCATTAGCCATGTCAGGGTGTTCGCGCAGGAAGGTACGTACATTGTCTTTGCCCTGGCCTATTCGTTCATCTTTATAGCTATACCAGGCACCT
The DNA here is from genome assembly GCA_024222685.1 of Gammaproteobacteria bacterium. Lineage (GTDB taxonomy): Bacteria > Pseudomonadota > Gammaproteobacteria. Next base: position 4,193 of record JAAEOZ010000028.1, read on the forward strand.
GCTTTATCAATCAAACCCTGCTTGACACCGAGGTCGATCAATTCGCCTTCACGCGATGATCCTTCGCCATAGAGTATTTCGAATTCGCATTGTTTAAACGGCGGTGCAACCTTGTTCTTCACTACTTTAACACGGGTTTCGTTACCGATAATTTCATCTCCGCGCTTGATTGCACCGATACGACGAATATCGAGGCGTACCGAGGCATAGAATTTGAGCGCATTACCACCGGTAGTGGTTTCCGGATTACCGAACATGACGCCGATCTTCATACGAATCTGGTTGATGAAGATCACCATGGTATTCGAGCGTTTGATATTGCCGGTTAGTTTACGCAGTGCCTGCGACATCAGACGCGCCTGCAAACCCATGTGCGAATCACCCATATCGCCTTCGATCTCTGCCTTCGGCGTTAATGCGGCAACCGAGTCAACCACTACGATGTCAACTGCTCCGGAACGAACCAGCATATCGGTAATTTCAAGTGCCTGTTCTCCGGTATCAGGTTGAGACACCAGTAAGTCATCGATATCAACGCCCAGTTTTTCTGCATAGGTCGGATCGAGTGCGTGTTCCGCATCGACGAAAGCGGCTGCCCCGCCGGTTTTCTGGCATTCAGCTACAACCTGCAGAGCCAGCGTCGTTTTACCGGATGACTCAGGGCCATAGACTTCGACAACACGCCCGCGCGGCAGGCCACCAATTCCGAGCGCTATATCCAACGATAACGACCCTGTTGAAACAACACCTATTGATGTATCAACGCTGGAATCACCGAGGCGCATGACAGATCCTTTGCCGAACTGCTTTTCAATTTGCCCTAGTGCAACGGAGAGGGCCTTTTGCTTGTTTTCATCCATATCTGGTTACCTTAGTAAATATAAATTGGTGACTGCTAAGCAGCAGATTATCACACAGCGCAACGAGAACATAAAGAGAACTTTTAAAAAAACATCGTTTACTCTGAAATGTTCCTTGCTTTCATGGGTTTGTATTGTAGCGGGATGGTGGCTCATAGAGTGAGCTACTGATAATATGAATTAAAATTAGTTGTTAAATTGGTATCTCCGAGCTAGCATCAACGATATTATCAAACTAGCCAACAATAAAAAAAGTGGACAAGCGAAGCCGCCCGGATCTATCAAATCAAACGATCATTATTCTCCTGATCCTGGTTATTTCGGGGCTGGTAATCGCTCTTTCGCCAGTTATCGAACACAGACCTGGCTCTGCCAGCGCCCAATGGTCTGCCCTTTTCGGCCTGCTCGCATTGCTTGCTCCGATGCTTTTCTCGTTACTAAAACGCGGCGGATTTTCTGAAAACCCACCTTTCTGGTTTGTAACACATGTCGTATGCGCCTGCCTCGGCGTGTATTTTATTCTTTTCCATGCCGCTGCTGGAAACTGGCTATCACCACCCGGTGCAGTGCTGATTCTATTGTTGTTTCTGGTGATACAGGGTGGGTTTTTACGAATTTCCATATCCAGCCGTTTTTCCCGCTTATTTGCTCGCTCCGCTATCGCTGGCGGTTTCGCCCCGGCAACCGTGTTCAACAAGCAACATTTGCAGGCCTTGATCGAATACAAACAACAGCTGTTACTAAAACTGGATAATTCGGCGACCGAAGCTCTGTTTTCGCCGAATCTCGGTCACTGGATGCGTCATCCCTGGCTCACGCTTTGCTACCAGAAACTGATAGCAGAGGAAGCCCGTATGATCGGTGCCCGAGAATCTGCCGGATTCTGGCTGGCCTGGTCACGTCGTATTCATATGATTGCGGCAGCTTTGTTTTTTATCGGCCTGATAGCGCATGTCATAGTCGTACTGTTTTTTGCCGGTTATGCCGCCGGGGAAGGCGAAATCGACTGGTGGTATATCACTGACTATGGGGCCGGCTGGGGACGTTAATGTCGGACAGCTCCGAACAACTGGCATTGATGATCGACCTCGAGCGCTGCACCGGGTGTAAAAGTTGCGAGGCCGCGTGCAAGCAAACCAATGCACTCGGGCCGCATAGCTACCGCAATCGGGTAATGTGGTTTGACGAGCAGGAAGTACCAATATCGGGGAATTCTCTACCCCGGCTCGATTTTGTTACAGTCACCTGCCAGCAATGTGAACGTCCTGCCTGCCTGCGGGCCTGCCCGGTACACCCTAAGGCAATCGAAAAAAATCCGTTAGACGGAGTCGTATCGGTCAACACCAACCGCTGCACCGGCTGTGGAGAATGTGCGCTGTCCTGCCCTTACGGCGCCATCGGCTATAACGCGGACAGACACCATGCAGTAAAATGCGATCTCTGTGCGGAGCGCCGCGCAAATGACCAGGGGCCCGCCTGCGCCTATGTCTGTCCGACCCGGGCAATTAGCTACGGTTTAAGGGAAGACTTATTGCAAAAGGCCGAACAAGCTGCGCGCGAACTGGTCGATACCGATCATTTTCTGCAGAATCCGGCGACGATTTATCTGAAGCGCTTACGCGATATGGGTCTCGCCAATTCATCACACCCAGTTCAGAATATACCGGCGTTAATGCTCGATAATCAGACACGCAATAACCTCGGTGCAGAATTGGCTCGCGGTTCCTACAACACGACCGAAAAAGTTACTGAGGCGGAACAACCGGAACGTGTTGTACCGGGGGGTTGCAACATTTGCTTTAACGGTTGCCCGGTCAAATTCCATATCCGCGATAATAAGGTTGTCAATATATACGGCAATACCGACGACCCGGTGTTTCAGGGCCGAATCTGCCCAAAGTCTCAAATGACCTTGCAGATGTACAACAATCCACACCGGTTGCTGCAACCGCTAAAACGAACTGGAAAACGTGGTAGTGACCAGTTTGAAGCGATCAGCTGGCAACAGGCCATCGATGAAATAGCCGAAAAATTGTCCCGGGTACGCGAACAATACGGAGCGGAATCGCTTGCCATTCAGTCGGGTTCACGTACCGGCGTACTGAATGTTATTGGTGTAATCCCGCTGTTTGCAGGTCTCTGGGGAACCGCAAACGTCGCTACCACGGAACCTTATTGCAGTCTGGGCAGAAGCCTGGCTCTGAACCTGACCCAGGGCACAGGAGTGATGCCCAATACCTATACGGCAGAGGATATCGGCAAGGCCGAGGTCTTTATTTATATCGGCGACAATCAGGCCGAAACCCGACCGGTCAACTTTGGTATGGTCAATGACTGGCGCTTAAATCACCAGGCAACCATGATCGTAGTAGATCCGCGTTTAACCGTCACCGCAAGTAAGGCGGATAAGTGGTTGCCGATTCGCTCAGGCACCGATATGGCACTGGGACTCGGTATAATTCATTATCTATTTGAGCACGATTTGATGGATCGGGATTTTTGTGAACAATGGGTTATCGGCTGGCAAGAGTGGCGTGATTTTGTATTGCAAAGGAAATACAATCTGGAATGGGCGGCGCAAATAACCGATCTACAAACCAGTCAAATAGAGAGCCTTGCAAAAACCATAGCCAGCGCCGACGGTTGTATGATTTTTCTGAGCCGCGGCATAAACCAGCATACAAACTCAGCTCAGACCAACCGTGTTTTTATGTTTATAGCGGCGATGACCGGGAACTGGGGTCGTCATAGTGGCGGCTATTTTAACGTTTCCTCCGAAGTGAACTGGATGCAACCGAGCATTCCCGAACAACGCAAGCCTGAAACTCGTGCTGCGATCAGTAAAAGCCCCTCTGCCTGGATGGAGGCGATGCAACATGGCGCGCCCTATCCGATCAAGGCGCTGATAACCAGTAATAA